>NZ_JXYF01000021.1:0-41022 GCF_000967735.1 Paracoccus sp. S4493 | reverse complement strand
CGCCGCCGCCAGATCGGCGGCCAGCATATCGGTGGCGGCATCCGCGAAGGGCGTGACCAGGATGTTGCGGCGCGTCTCCGTAGCGATGTCGGGGTCGATCAGCCCATGCGGGCGCAGCGCCGCGATCAGGGGCGCATGGGTCGCGGGCGTCACGCCGCGCAGCTGCAGGTTGGCGCGGCCCGTCAGCTCGATCACGCCGTTGCCATGGGTCTGGGCGGCATCGGCGATGGCTTGGGCCTGGGCTGCGTCCAGACGCCCGCCGGGGGGGCGGATGCGTACCACCCACCCGTCGCCGGACTCCATCGGCTGCAGCGCGCCGGGGCACCAGCCGCGGATCATGACAGCCCCGCCGCGATGGAGTTGCGCCGCGTGACCCACAGACCGGCATCGTGCAGCCGCTGGAACAGGTCGCGCATCGCGGCCAGGGCGGCGGGGTTCGCGTCCTGCATGAAGGCGACGATCTCGGGGCGGCCCAAGGTCGCCTGATGATAAAGGTCGAACAGATGCGCGGGCACCGCGCCCGCCAGATGGGCAAAGGCCGCCATGTGGTCCAGCGTCGCCGCGATCTCGGCCGCGCCCCGGTATCCATGTGTGGTCATCGCATCGGCCCAGGCCGGATCGGCGGCACGCGAGCGGGTGGTGCGGGCAATCTCCTCGGTCAGGGTCCGGGCGCGGGGGCGGTCGGGTTGCGTGGCGTCCAGATGGTACAGGCTGGCCCGGCCGCCGATCCGCGCCATGGCGGCGGCAAAGCCCCCTTCATGCGCGGCATAGTCGGCGGCCAGCAGCAGATCCGTCTCGGGCAGGTCCTGCGCGTGGACAAAGCTGTCGGTCGCGGCCAGCCGCGCCTCCAGCGCGTCGCGGGCCTCATGGCTGGCGCCATCCGCCCCGATGGCCCAGCTGGAGGCCGCGATCCAGGCCTCGCCCGCGGCCTGACGCGCGGCATCGGTGAATTCCGTGGGCGCGGTGCCCATGCCCAGCCCGTATTGCCCGGGCTGCGGGCCGAAGACCCGTGCGCCCCCGGCATAGGGGTTCTGATCCGCCGCTTCGTCCCGCGCAGCCAGCGTCGCGGCCCCGGTCTGGAACAGCTGCGCCAGCACCGGGAACACGTCACGGAACAGGCCCGACACGCGCAGCGTCACGTCGATGCGGGGGCGGCCCAGCAGGGCCAGCGGCAGGACCTCGACCCCCGAGACGCGGCCCGATCCGGCATCCCAGACCGGCTTCAGCCCGGCCAGATGCAGGGCCATGGCGAATTCCTCGCCCGCGGTGCGCATGGTCGCGCTGCCCCAGAGATCCACGACCAGCCCGCGCGGCCAGTCGCCGTGATCCTGCAGGTGGCGGCGCAGCAGCTCCTCTGCCAGCTTCACCCCCTGCGCATGGGCCGAGGGGGTGGGCACGGCGCGCGGATCCACGCTGTAGAGGTTGCGCCCCGTGGGCATCACGTCCGACCGCCCCCGATTGGGCGATCCCGACGGCCCCGGCGCAACGAATCGCCCGGCCAGCGCGGCCATCAGCCCGTCGCGTTCGGCCTGACCGCAGGCGCCGCTGCCCCAGACATGCAGCCCCTCTCCGTACTGGCTTTCCTTGATGTCGCAGACGAAGCGGTCGATGCGGGTGATCGCCTCGGCGGCGCTGGCCTCACAGGGGATGCCCAGATCGGCCTCGACCCCCAGGGCGCGCGCCTCGTCCCGGATCGCGGCGATCAGGCGGTCGCGGCGCGCGGGGTCCAGCCCGTCGGCGGTGGAATATTCGTCCAAGCTGCGCTCCAGCCCGGCCATGCCGGGGGGCAGGGCGGCCTCCCGCATGGGCGGCGGCATATGGCCCAGGGTCACGGCCCCGATCCGGCGTTTCGCCTGCGCGGCTTCGCCCGGATCGTTGACGATGAAGGGATAGATCACCGGCATCGCCCCCAGCAGCGCCGCAGGCCAGCAATCGCCCGACAGCGCCACCGCCTTGCCCGGCAGCCATTCCAGCGTGCCATGCGCGCCCATATGGATCAGCGCCCGCGCGCCCTGCTGCGCCAGCCACAGATAGAAGGCCACGTAGGCATGGCGCGGCGCGCGGGTCAGGTCGTGATAGCTGTCCTCGCGCCCGGCGCGGTGGCTGCGTTCGGGCTGCAACGCCAGGATCACCGGGCCATGCAGGCTGGCGCGCAGGTGGAACGCCCCGTCCCGGCAATCGGGATCGGTCTCGGGTGGCCCCCAGGCCGCGTGCAGGTCCTCCTGCAGCGCCTGCGGCAGGTGGGCCAGCGCCGCGCGGTAATCGTCCAGCGGCCAAGCCAGGGTGCCGTCCGGCAGCGCGGGCAGGTCCGTGCCCAGCATCGCCCCCACCGCCTGCGCGGATGCCGGCGCGTCCAGCCCCACGGCATGGGCCTGTTGCCAGTCGCGGCCCGGATAGGTGGAGAGCACCATCGCCACGCGCCCCGCCCCCTCCGCCAGGGCGTGCCAGGCGGCGATGCGGTCGACGGCCCGGGCCAGCATCGGCGCATCGGGCCGGTGCACGAAGCGCGAATACTGCAGGTCCGGGTCGCGCGGGCTGACCGCCTTGAAGCTGATGAGGCCCGCGAAGATGCGTCCGTCGACCTCGGGCAGGACGACATTCATCGCCAGGTCCGACGGCGACAGCCCGCGTTCGGCCGCCAGCCAGTCGCGGCGGCGGTTGGTGGACAGGGCCACCTGGAACACCGGGCAGGACCAGCCGTCGAACGGACCCGCATTCCCCCCGGAAAACCCGGTCGCGTTCACGACCAGCACAGGCCCGCCCGGCAGGGCATCGGCCAGCCAGTCGCCCAGGCCCGGCGCCTTGAGCGACGGGGCAAAGACGCCCATCGCCGCGATGCCCCGCGCCCGCAACGCCCGGATCAGCGCGTCGATGGGCGCCACATCCGCCGCCGCCAGCCAGCTGCGATAGAAGGTGACCAGCGCCTGTACGGGCCGCGGATCGACCACGCCCCGGTCGGGGTCGTAGAACCCCATCGCGGGCAGGGTCTTGACCCCCGGCACGGGCGCGGCCTGCAGGCCCGATGCGATGGCCATCTGCGCCAGCGCCGCCTGCGCCGCGACCGCGCCGCCTTGGTCGCAATGCCGCCGCAGCACGCGCAGGACCGAGGGGGGAACGGTCGAGATCTCCTCCAGCCGCGGATCGTCGCGGCCGTCCGCGGGCAGCACGGCCAGCGCGATGCCACGCCTGCGCGCCAGGTCCTGGACCGATGCCAGGCCATAGGGCCAATAGGCCTCGCCGCCGATCAACCGGATCAGGATGCCGCGCGCGCCCGACAGGGTGTTCTCGACATAGGTGTCGACCGAGACCGGGTGCCGCAGTGCCACCAGGTTGCACAGCCGCGTGGGCGGAAGCCCCCCCGCCGCGCGCCGCCAGCCTTCCGCAAAGGCCCCCAGGTCGCTGTCCGAAAAGGACAGGACCACCAGATCGCCGGGCGTCTGCCCGGGATCATAGGGGGCGTCGGACTGTTCAAGCCCGACCTGTTCGCGGAAGATGACATGCATCAGGCGGGGACACCCTCCAGCACGGCGCGGATCGCGTCCGGGTTCACGTCGTCGTGCTCCGCGATCACCACCAGGCGCGACCGACGCGGGGTCTGGCCCCAGGGGCGGTCGTACTGATGGCGCACCCGCGCGCCCACGGCCTGCAACAGAAGGCGCATGGGCTTGCCCGCGACGGCGACATGGCCCTTGACGCGCAGCACGTTCTGCTCGGCGGCCAGACGGGCGATGCGGGCGGCCAGATCGGCCGGGTCGGTAATCTCGGGCAGGTCGATGACGACGGTGTCGAAATCCTCATGCTCGTGGTCGTCGGCGCCGTCATGATGGCTGGGGCGGGCGTCCAGGTCGTCCTCGGCGGCCTTGCCCAGACCCAGGATCAGGCGCGGATCGACCGCGCCCTCGGTCACGGTCAGGATGGGCAGGGGGCGGGGCAACTCGGCCTCGATCGCGGCGCGGGCGGCGGCGACGCCTTCCGGTCCGGCCAGATCGGCCTTGGTCAGCAGGATCACGTCGGCGCAGGCGATCTGATCCTCGAAGACCTCGGACAGGGGCGTCTCGTGGTCCAGGCCGGGGTCGGCGGCGCGCTGCGCGTCCACCGCCGCCACGTCCGGGGCAAAGCGGCCGGCCGCCACGGCCTCGGCGTCGGCCAGGGCGATCACGCCGTCCACGGTGATGCGCGAGCGGATGGCGGGCCAGTCGAAGGCCTTGAGCAGGGGCTTGGGCAGCGCCAGCCCGGACGTCTCGATCAGGATGTGGTCCGGGCGGGCGGGAAGCGCCATCAGCGCCTCCAGCGTGGGGATGAAGTCGTCGGCGACGGTGCAGCAGATGCAGCCGTTCGACAGCTCGACGATATTCTCGGCCGGGCAGGCGGCGTCGGCGCAACCCTTGAGGATGTCTCCATCGACACCCATCGTGCCGAATTCGTTCACGATCACCGCAAGGCGCAGCCCCTGGGGGTTGGCCATCAGATGGCGCACCAGGGTCGTCTTGCCCGACCCCAGAAAGCCGGTGATCACGGTGACGGGGGTCTTGATAAGGTCGATCATGGTCACTCCTGCGACAGGGTATGCGGGGGGATGCGGGCAAGGCTCTGCTTGCGGAAGACGGCGGGGCGTTCGCGCCACGGCACGATGCCGTCGGCGGTCCCGGCATAGGCGCGCGCGCCCGACAGGATGTCGGCGGCGTCGTCCAGCGTCAGGCGGCCATAGACATAGGACCACTTGCCCGGCGCGGACAGCGCGACGGAACAGCCCTGCGAACAGGCGGAAAGGCATTCGACGGGGCGGATCTCGACACCGTCTGGGGCGGTGCGGGACAGAAGGTCGTGCAGCCGGGCGCCAAGGCGCGGCGCGTCCGGGCCAAGGGCATCCGTCCTTGCGGCATCGGTCCCTGCGGCATCGGGAACCGGGTCGGGCACGGTGCCGCGACAGGTGGTGCAGACATGCAGAACGGCGCGCATCGCGGCCCCTTCCTTGTTGCGGCAAGGGGCGTCCGAGAGGAGGCGGCACGGGGCATCCGGCCATCACCTGCCGGTCGCGAAACACCCCGTTCGCCCGTCATCGTCAGGTGCTGGCAGGTCTCCCGGCTTGCGGATTCAGGGGCGGATGCCCCGACGGTCGTCCCACCTTCCCAGCCCCAATC
This sequence comes from Paracoccus sp. S4493, assembly GCF_000967735.1. Classification (NCBI taxonomy): domain Bacteria; kingdom Pseudomonadati; phylum Pseudomonadota; class Alphaproteobacteria; order Rhodobacterales; family Paracoccaceae; genus Paracoccus; species Paracoccus sp. S4493. Next base: position 35,881 of record NZ_JXYF01000021.1, on the reverse strand, counting down.
GGGGCCAGTGGATCGGGCGACCTCTCCGGTCACGGTCGCGGGGGCGGCTGCGCTTGGGGTCGCGGGTCTGGTGACCCGGGGCCTTGTCGCATTCCCTCTTCGCCTGTCATAGACAGGAACCAACACGCCCTCACCCAAACCCCCGCACCCGCCGTTTGTCAACCGCAAGGAGCGACCCGATGACGCAGACCGACCCGATTTCCGCCGAGGACCAGGACCGCCACGCCGCCAAGATGGCCAGGAAAAAGGCCGCCCGCGACCGCATGATGGAGACCAAGACCGGCGAAAAGGGCCTGATCATCGTCCATACCGGGCCGGGCAAGGGCAAGTCGTCATCGGGGTTCGGCATGATCATGCGCTCCATCGCGCACGGGATGCCCTGCGCCGTTGTGCAGTTCATCAAGGGCGCGTGGGACACGGGCGAACGCACGCTGCTGACCACGCATTTCACCGACATCTGCCAGTTCCACGCCATGGGCGAGGGCTTTACCTGGGAGACGCAGGACAAGTCCCGCGACATCGCCATGGCGCAGGCCGGATGGGCACGTGCGCAGGACCTGATCCGTGACCCGGCCATCCGCATGGTCCTGTTGGACGAGATCAACATCGCGCTGCGCTATGGTTATCTGGACGCGGCCGATGTGGTGGCCTTTCTGCAGGCGGAAAAGCCCGCCATGACCCATGTGGTGCTGACCGGGCGCGGCGCCCCCGACGCGCTGATCGAGGCCGCCGACCTGGTGACCGAGATGACCCAGATCAAGCATCCGTTCCGGTCTGGGATCAAGGCGCAGGCCGGGGTCGAATACTGACACCCGCCGGTTGGCGGTCAAAAAACCTCACGCGGCGGTGAACCCTCGGGGGGAGTCACGGGTTCCCTCTGGTATATCCCAATCGCCGGAGCCCGCCTGACGTGACCCCACCCCCGCTTGCCCCCGATGCCGCCCTGTTCCTGGATTTCGACGGCTGCCTGGTCGACATCGCCCCCCGGCCCGATGCGGTCGTTGTCACGCAGGCGCTGCGCGACCGGCTGGCGGCGCTGTACCGGCGGCAGGGGGGTGCGGTGGCGCTGATCTCGGGGCGCGACGTGGCCGACCTGCGCGGACATGTGGACGGGTTCGAGGGCATCGTGGCGGGCAGCCACGGCGCCGAACTGTCGCTGTGCCCCGGCCGCATCCAGACCCTGCACCGGGTCGATTTCGACGCGGGCCCCCTTCATGCCGCGGCCCATGCCGCCGCCGCGCCCCATCCCGCCCTGCTGGTTGAGGAAAAGCCCCACGGCGTCGCACTGCATTATCGGGACGCCCCCGATCTGCGCACCTTTGTCGAGGGGGTGATGCAGGATCTGGCCGACCGGAACCCGCATCTGGTGCTGCAGCCCGCCAAGATGGCGGTCGAGCTGCGCCCCGGTGGCGTCGGCAAGGACAGCGCGCTGGCGCATCTGATGACGCTTGAGCCCTTCGCCGGGCGCGTGCCGGTCTTTGCGGGCGACGATACCACCGACGAACCCGCCATGGCCGAGGCGCAGGCCCGCGGCGGCTTTGCCATCAAGATCGGCGACGGTCCCACCGCCGCGCATCACCGATTGTCCGACCCTGCCGCGCTGGCCGCCTGGCTTGACGCATCGCTGAACTGAGGAATGCCCATGTCCACCGAACCGCGCCTGATCGTCGTCTCGAACCGCCTGCCGCTGGGGGACGACCCCTCGGGGGGGCTGGTGGTGGCGCTGGAGGATGCGCTGCGCAGTTCCGGCGGGGTGTGGGTGGGTTTCTCGGGCGAGGTGACGGACGATCCCGCGCCCGACCTGCAGGACCATCCGGGCGCGGCGTTCCAGCGGCTGTCCTTTGACCTGACCCCGCAAGAGCATGACGAATACTATCTGGGCTATTCCAACTCCATCCTGTGGCCGCTGTGTCATGGGCGCCCCAACCTGATGCGCATCAGGCCCGAATACCTGGATGGATATGCACGGGTGAACCAGCGCATCGCGCGGATGCTGCTGCCGGTCCTGCGCCCCGATGACCGGATCTGGGTGCAGGATTATCACCTGTTCCCGCTGGCCGCCGAACTGCGCGCCCTGGGGGTGGAAAACCCGATCGGCCATTTCCTGCACATTCCGTTTCCGGGTCCGGCCGATTGCGCGGCCCTGCCCAACCCCGCGCAGCTGTTCGATTGGCTGTCCCATTACGATCTGCTGGGGTTCCAGGCCGAACGCGACCTTGGCGCCTTTGCCGAAAGCGCGCGCCAGCTGGCGGACGGCGATCAGGTCGCGCCGGACCGCTTCCGGCTGTCGGGACGCATGGTCCGCACGCAGGTCTTTCCGATCGGCATCGACGCCGCGGCCTTCATCACCGAGGCGGCAGACGCCCCCGACAGCGACCGCATGCGCCTGCTGACCGGGGCCAAGATGATGATCGGCGTCGACCGGCTGGATTATTCCAAGGGCATCCCGCAGCGGTTCCGGGCCTATCAGCTGCTGCTGGAAAAGATCCCCGACCTGCACGAGAAGATCTCGTTCCTGCAGATCGCGCCCCCGACGCGCGGCGAGGTTGAGGCCTATCAGGACATCCGTGAGGAGACCGAACACTTGGCCGGACGCATCAACGGCCAGTTCGCGACGTTGAACTGGACGCCGATCCGGTTCATCCATCGGCCGTTCCCGCGTCCCGTGCTGGCGGGGCTGTACCGGCAGGCGCGCATCGGGTTGGTCACGCCGCTGGCCGACGGGATGAACCTGGTCGCCAAGGAATACGTCGCCGCCCAGAACCCCGACGATCCGGGCGTGCTGATCCTGTCGCGCTTTGCCGGGGCCGCAGAGACCATGGCCGAGGCGCTGATCATCAACCCCCACGACCCGCATGATCTGGCCGTCGCGATGGCCCAGGCGATGCGGATGTCGCAAGCCGAACGCCGCGACCGCCATGCCGCCCTGCTGGAAGGCGTGGTGGACCACGATGTCGCCTGGTGGTCGCGCACCTATCTGGAGGCGCTGACGGCGCGGTGATTCGCGCGGGGTGTGCCCAAGGATCGGGCAATACCCTCAAATTGCGCCCGGTCCCGTGGCAGCGCACGTTCCGGTTGACCGAGCGGCGCGGCCTGCGGTGACAGGGGCGCAGGTCCGGCGCATGGTGGACCTATGAAGCAGATGCTTCGTGGCGTCCTCCTCCCGGTCCGGCCACGGACACTTCGGAAAGCCGCCGGTCCTGCCGCCCCCCTCCTCCCTGCGGCCAGGTCCGGCGGTCTTTTCGTCTCAGCCGATCAGGCCCGCCACGTGGCGCAGGGCTGCGGCATAGCCGTTCAGCCCCAGCCCCGCGATCACCCCGTCGGCGCGCTTTGACACGAACGAATGGTGGCGGAACGCCTCGCGCTTGTGGACCTGGCTGATATGGACCTCGATCACCGGGCCGTCGAAGGCGTTCAGCGCATCCAGCACCGCGACCGAGGTATGGGTCAGTGCCGCCGGGTTGATGACGATGGCCGCGGCTTCCAGCCGGGCTTCGTGGATCCAGTCGACGATCTGACCTTCCCAGTTCGACTGCAGGAAGCGGATGTCATGCGGGGCGGCGGCCTTGCGGCACAGCGCCTCGAGATCGGCCAGCGTCTCGTGGCCATAGACCTCGGGCTGGCGCTGGCCCAGCAGGTTCAGGTTCGGACCGTTCAGGACATGGATCAGCGGCATCGGGGTCTCCTTGCTGGGGCTTGCTAGCGCGGGCGGGTGTCAGCCCGCAAGCGCGGTGACGGGGGCAGCGCGATGGGCGGGGTCGAGCATGCGCAGCGCCGGAGGATCGTCCGACAGGATCGCCACCGCGCCGGGGGCGGGGGGGCCGGACCACAGCACCGCCCCGTCGTGACCGATCAGCGCCAGCCGGTCGCCCTGCATCCGCAGCACGCCGGGCCCCGGCGCTTGCCACAGGACCGCGCCGCCCCGCATCAGCCGCGGCCCGGCATCGGGGTCGTTCTCCAGCCGCACGGGACCGCAGGTCAGCACCTGTCCGGGCCACAGCGGGCCGTCCATCCGGTCGGTGTGCGCACAGTCCCCGGTCAGCCCGCGCGCCAGCAGGGCGGCCAGCGTGGCGCGGTCCCACCCGTGATGGGGCGCGGCCGCGGTCAGGACCACCATCTTGGCCAGCGCCGCGACGGGCGTCATGTCGCCCCCCGTGACGGCGCCTGTCGCCGCAATCCAGGCCCCGGCGGCATAATCGAACGCGCCGACCTGCCCGCCGATCACCCGGCTGGCGATCAGCACGGGCACGTCCGCATCCGCCAGCACCTGCGCCATCGCGCCATCTCCTGCGGGGACGTTGCCGGGGCCGAACCCCTCCAGCAGCAGGCCGGTCGCGCCCTGGTCCAGTGCCGCGCGCACCTGCTGCGCCAGCATCGGGGCGGCGGCGCGGTGATCGGCGGGCACGGCCGTGATCTGCACCACGCGCTGATCGTCGATGCCGGCCTGCACCGCGTCCAGCTGGGCCATCGCCTGCGCATGGGCCGCGGGCGAGTCCAGCGCAAGGTCGGGCGCGGCGGGGCCGGGCAGGGGCGCGACCGTGCCCCGGCGGATGCCGATGCCGCGTTCCGCCAGGGGCGCCAGATGCGGGCTGTCGAAAGCCGCGAAGCGTGTCGTCGACACCTTCAGTGCGCGGCACCCGCGCAGCAGGCGTCCGTCGAAGAAGATCGCGACCTCGGGCAGGCGCAGGCGGGCGCAGGACAGTGCGCCGGTCAGGTTGGCCAGCGCATCGCTGCCCGCGTTCAGGACCAGCCCGGCGGGGGTGTCGGTGAACAGCGGCAGCTGTGCGCCCGTCAGGATCACCGGCTTGGACAGCGCCGCGCGGGCCAGCCCCAGATCGTCGAACACGTTCAGCAGCAGGGGCAGCGCCGCGCCGGTGTAATCCATCGTGTCGGTGCCGTGCAGGATCACGAAGGCGTCGTGGTCGGCATACAGGTCCAGCACCCGCCGCGCGATCCGGCACCAGTCGGACGGGCGCAGGTCGGTGCTGTCCAGCGTTCCGGGCCCGTCATCCGAAAACCGCAGTCCCGTGTCGAAATGCAGCGCGTCCCCCGGCAGGGCCGCCGCCAGCGCCGGCCCCAGCAGATCCTGCGCGGCGCGGGCAAAGCGGTCCGCCGCCATGGGGGCCAGCGGCTGGCCCGTGCTGCTGATCGTGCCGCCCGTGTTGATGATGCAGATGCGCATGAGGGTCCCCCGTTCCCGGACCGCTATAGAACGCTCAGGCGGTGCCGATCCAGCCCCGCAGAAAGCTGGCAAGGTTGTGCGTCAGATCCTCGGACAGATAGCCGCCCTCCTGGACGATGACGGTGGGCAGGCCCGCGGCGCGGATGCGGGCGGCGGCGCGGGCGAAACCCGGGGTGGTGACGCGCAGCCCGCGAAACGGGTCGTTCTCGTGCGCGTCCAGCCCCAGGGCCAGGACAAGCGCGCCCGGCGCGAAACCCGCGATGCGGTCCAGCGCGCGGTCGATGGCGTCCAGCCAGACGGCATCGTCCGATCCCAGGGGCAGCGGCAGGTTCAGGTTTGTGCCGGCCGGCCCCACCTCATGCGCATGGCCCAGATAGAAGGGATAGAACGCGTCCGGATCGGCATGAACGGACACGGTCAGCACGTCGGCACGGTCAAAAAAGATCTGCTGCGTGCCGTTGCCGTGATGGACATCGATGTCCAGGATGGCGACCCGGTCATGCGCCGCACGCAGGGCCTGCGCGGCGATCGCGGAATTGTTCAAAAAACAGTGCCCCGCCGCGGTGTCTGCATCGGCATGGTGCCCCGGCGGACGGCACAGCGCATAGGCCGCGCCCGCCCCGTCCAGCACCGCGCGGCTGGCCGCCAGCGCGGTGTCCACCCCGCGCAGCGCCGCCGCATAGGTGTGCTGCCCAAGCGGACAGCCGGTATCGGCCATGTGCCAGCCCGCCCGCCCGGTGATCCCTGACGGATAGGTCTGGTCGGCCTTCTGCGGATGCAGGTTGGCCACGACCTCGGCCCCCGCGCCGGGGGCCGTCTGCCATTCGTCCCATGCGGTTTCCAGAAAGTGCAGATAGCGCGCCGTGTGGACCGCGTGCATCGGGGCGCGGTCGGCCACCGGCGGATCGGTCGCGGTCAACCCCGCGGCGGCGATGCCTGCCAGCAGGCGGTCCGCACGTTCGGCGGTTTCCTTGTTCGCCATCAGCACCCCGCGCAGCATCCAGAACCGGGGATCGTGGGCGGCGGTATCGGGTGCGTAAAAGCAAGGCAGGCTGTCCATGCGGCGCAGGCTAGGACGCCGGCGCCGCATCGGCAAGATCAGAAGCCGCTATGCGTCTTCAGGAACTCCGCCTCCTCGGGGGTGCTGTCGCGGTCCAGGATTGCGTTGCGATGCGGAAAGCGGCCGAAGCGTTCGACGATGTCGCGATGCTCGCGCGCGAAATGCAGCGAATGGTCGTTGCCCAGGTCTTCGTACAGCGCCACCGACCGGGTCTGGTCGGCCAGATCCTCGCTGTGCATGAACGGCAGATAGAAGAACTGCCGCCGGTCGGGGGCCTGGCCCACGTCATGGCCCATGTCCAGCGCGGTCCGCGCGTGGCGCAGCGCCAGGTCGTTCGATTCGAAGCTGCGCGGCCCGCCGCGATAGATATTGCGCGGGAACTGGTCCAGCACGATCACCAGAGCCAGCGCGCTGTCGGGCGCGTCCATCCAGTCGTCCAGCCGCCCGGCATGCGCGGCCTCGTAGGTGTCGCTGAAACGGGCGGCGATGTCGCGGTCGATGTCGTCCGACTTGGCGAACCAATAGGGGCGCATCTGGTCCGAAAACCAGAACTCCAGCACCTCGTGGGGGGTCTTGGGCATGTGTCTCTCCGTCACGGCAAGGGGATGTGTTCGTCGCGGTCGCCCGGCGGCAGGTCGAACCGTCCTTGCCCCCAACGCGCCTCGCGCCATTCCTGTTTCGCGGCCTCGATCCGTTCGCGCGACGACGCGACGAAGTTCCACCAGATGTGGCGCGGCCCGTTCAGCGTGGCACCGCCAAGCGCCATCAGCCGTGCGCCCCGGTCGCCCGCCGCCACCGTGATCGCGTCGCCGGGGCGGAACACCATCATCTGGCCGGCCTGGAATTCCTGCCCGGCGATGCTGACGCTGCCCTCGGTGATGTAGATCCCCCGATCCTCGTGATCGACGGGCAGGGGAAAGCGGGCGCGGGCGGCAAGCGTCACGTCCAGATAGAACGTGTCGGAATGCATCGTCGCGGGCGCTGTCTCGCCATAGGCGCGGCCCAGGATCAGTCGCGCCTCGATCCCCTGGTCGCGGATCTCGGGCAGGGCGTCCGCCGCGTGATGTTCGAAGCTGGGGGCGATGTCCTCATGCGTCTCCGGCAGGGCGATCCAGGTCTGGATCCCCAGCAGGCTGCTGGGCCCGGCGCGCACGGCGTCGGGGCTGCGTTCGGAATGGGTCACGCCGCGCCCCGCCACCATCCAGTTCAGCGCGCCCGGCGTGATGATCTGGTCGGCGCCGGTGCTGTCCCGATGCTGAAAGCTGCCGCGATACAGATAGGTGACCGTGCCCAGCCCGATATGGGGATGCGGGCGCACGTCGATGCCTTGGTCGGTCAGGAATTCCGCCGGGCCCATCTGGTCGAAGAAGATGAACGGCCCCACCATCTGGCGTTTGGGGGCGGGCAGGGCGCGGCGCACCTCGAACCCGCCCAGGTCGCGGGCGCGGGGGATGATCAGCGTCTCGATGGCATCGGCGCCGACGGCGTCGGGGCATCCGGGGGTCAGGGCGGGGTTCCAGCTCATGGCGTTCTCTCCTGTGCTGTTTCCAAGGGTGGGTGTTTGCGGGCCATCGGGCAAGCGTGCAGGCGTTCGGTTCGTGCGAACGCCGGGTTGCGTACGACCCCCGTGGCGCCGAACGACCGCCACGGGCATGTTGAATCCTGAAAGGAGGTCGCCATGACGGGACTTCATCACGTGACGGCCATCACGCGCGACGTGCAGGCCAATGTCGATTTCTGGATGGGCTTCCTGGGCCTGTCGCTGGTCAAGCAGACCGCGGGGTTCGAGGATGCCGAACAGCTGCACCTGTTCTATGGCGATGCCACGGGCGCGCCCGGGTCGCTGGTCAGCTTCCTGGTCTGGCAGGACGGCGCGCCCGGTCGCGTGGGACACGGACAGGTGGCCGAGATCGCCTTGGCCATCCCCCGCGCGCGGATCGGCGACTGGCTGACCCGCGCCATGCAGCGCGGCTTGCGCGTCGAGGGGCCGGTCCGCGAATTCGGTGCGCCGGTCCTGCGCCTGCGCGACCCGGACGGGATCATCGTCAAGCTGGTGGGCGGGGACATCCCCGATTCCGGCTGGCCCGCGGCCCCCGCCCGCCTGCAGGGCGTGACCCTGTGGTCGCAGGACGCTCCGGCCACGGCGGCGTTCCTGGCGCGCTTCGGCTATGCCCCCCAGGGCATCGAAGGCGGCGTGACGCGCCTGGCATCAAACCGCGACGCGATCGACATCCGCGACACGGCAGGGTTCGTGCCGGGCATTCCGGGAACCGGGGTGATCGACCATGTCGCCCTGCGCGTGCCCGATGTCGCGGCGATCGACGCGCACCGGGCCGCGCTGACGGATGTGACGGTCCATGATCGGCTGTACTTCACCTCTCTCTATGTCCGCGATCCTGCGGGCATCCTGATCGAACTGGCGACCGACGGTCCAGGCATGGCCGTGGACGAGGACGACCTTGGCCGGACCCTGAAGGTCCCGCCGCACATGACCGACGACACCGACCTGCGGCTGCGCCTGCCGCAATTCGCCCGCCCGGGCGAGGAAAGGACCCCCATGCGCGATCTGCCCTTCATCCACCGCATCCACACCCCTGACGATGCAGACGGGTCGGTGATCCTGCTGCTGCACGGCACCGGCGGATCGGAATCCGACCTGATGCCGCTGGCGCATCGCATCGCGCCGCGCGCCACCCTGCTGGGCCTGCGCGGCCGGTCGACCGAGGAGGGCGTCGCCCGGTTCTTCCGGCGCCTGTCCATGGCCAGCTTTGACCAGGACGACATCCGATCCGAAGCCGCGGCCTTTGCCGGCTTCTGGGAGGGTGCGATGGCGGCCTATGGCCTCGACCCCGCGCGGCTGACGGTGCTGGGCTATTCGAACGGCGCAAACTTTGCGGGGGCGGTGATGGCGCTGCATCCGGGGCTGATCGCGCGGGCGATCCTGATCCGGCCGATGCTGGTGCTGGACCCGGTGCCACGGGCCGACCTGTCGGGGGTCCGGGTTCTGACGCTGCAGGGGGCGCGCGACCCCTATGGGCATTACGCCCCGGCGCTGAACGACTGGCTGGCCGCAAGCGGGGCCGATCTGGACGCCCGCACGATCGCGGCGGGACACGAGATCGCCCCCGAGGACCTGGCCGCGGCCAGCGCCTGGATGGCCAGCCCCGGGGCATGAAAAAGCCCCGCCTCCGGTCTTGGCCGGAGGCGGGGCGCACTGGTCAGACTGTGTACGGCGCTATAACTCAGACAAATTCGAACCGGTTCCCGAACGGGTCCGCCACGGCGGCGGATTTTTCCGGAAATCCGGTCAAGGCGACGTGATCCAGCCCCGTCCGGCCGCCGGGGTGGGGACCGGCGCCCCGGCTGTTCCAGATATTCGCGGCCAGATGGTGGTGATAGCCGTTCCAGCCGTACCACCCCCCGCCCGACGCATCATGGGTGCGCGTCAGGCCAAGCGTGCCCTGCATGAAGTCATCGGCCGCGTCCATCGCCCCGACCTGCAGGTGGACATGGCCGATTTGGGTCCCGGCGGGCGCGCCCTGCCAGGGCCCGTCCGCGGCGGCCGCAAGATCGTTCAGGTCCAGCCGTTCGGTGACCATCCGCACGCGGTCGCCGTCGCGGGTCCAGTCCAAGGCAGGCCGGTCGCGATAGATCTCGATCCCGTTGCCTTCGGGGTCGTCCAGATACAGCGCCTCGCTGACATCGTGATCCGATGCGCCGGTCAGCCGCACGCCCGTATCGGCGGCGTGGCGCAGCCAGCGGCCCAGGGCCGCGCGGTCGGGCAGCAGGAAGGCGGTGTGGAACAGGCCCGCGTCACGCGGATCGCGCGGGATGGCGGCGGGATCGCCCGACAGGCGGATCAGCACCTGCCCGCCCGCGCCCAGATCGCGCTGTGCCCCGTCCCCGCCCATCGGCTCCAGCCCAAGCACGGTCTGATAGAACCGCGCCATGCCGGGCAGGTCGCGCACGGTCAGCGCGACATGGGCGATGCCGGTCATGACCGGCCGCCGCCGATCGAGCCGGCAAAGCCCGCTACGAATTCGGCCAACCTTTCGCGGGTCTTGTCGTCCGTCAGGTTGCCCTGGTCGTCGAACAGATCGCCCGCGCGCGACACCATCAGCCGTCCTTCCCACCATGGGCGGGTGGCCAGCATCCGCAGTACCGGCAGCCAGTGCGACTGCGCATGCGCGGTTCCGAAATTGCCCGGAGAGGCGCCGATGACGGCGACGGGCTTGCCCTTGAAGACGGCCATGCCCTGGCCGCGCGACATCCAGTCGATGACGTTCTTCAGCACGCCCGGCACGCCGTTGTTGTATTCCGGGCTGACCAGCAGTAGCCCGTCCGCGGCCGCCAGCTGGTCGGTCAGGGTCGTGACCGCGGCGGGAATGCCCGACGCGGCCTCCAGGTCGCCGTCATAGAGCGGCACCTGCGCGATGTCGCCGATGGTGATCGTCACACCCTCGGGGGCGGCATCCGCCGCCGCCCGAAGCAGGCCGGAATTCAGCGATGCCCGACGCAGGCTGCCGGAAAGTCCCAGGATCGTTGTCATCGCGTCTCTCCTTGCGTTCAGGCCAGGGGTTTCAGCCCGGCCTCGATCTGCTGGCGCTTGCCCTCCAGGAAGGGGGGCAGGGACAGGCCCTCGCCCATCGTCTCGAAGGGTTCGTCCACGTCGAAGCCCGGCCCGTCGGTCGCCAGTTCGAACAGATTGCCGCCGGGTTCGCGGAAATACAACGACCGGAAATAGAACCGCTCGACCTCGCCGCTGCTGGGCACGCGGAACCGGGCCACGCGGTCGGTCCAGGCGGTCAGGGCAGCGGTATCGGGCACGCGGAAGGCCACGTGATGCACCCCGCCCGCGCCCTGGCGCGCCTGCGGCAGGCCGGGCTGGACCGCGACATGCAGTTCGGCCGCGGCACCACCCTCGCCCATCTCGAAGACATGGACCTGGCCCTGGCCATCGGGGCTGGCATAGTCGCGCACCAGGCGCATGTTCATGACCTGGGTCAGCACGGCCTGGGTCGGGGCCAGTTCGGGAACCGAGATGGTGATCGGCCCCAGCCCGTGAATCTGGTGTTCGGCGGGCACGTCGCTGCGATCCCAGGGCTGGCCTGCCGGGGTGGGGGCGGCGATCAGGCGCAGGCGCTGACCCTCGGGGTCCTCGACATCCAGGGTCGGGCGGCCGTCCAGCGTGGTGATCTTGCCGGCCAGGCCCGACAGGCGGTCGGCCCAGTAGTCCAGGCTGTCCGCGCCCACGCGCAGCCCCGTCCGGGTGATCGCGTTCGTGCCGCGGCGTTCGGGCGCGGCGGGCCAGTCGAAGAAGGTGATGTCGGTGCCGGGGCTGCCCGCCCCGTCCGCGAAGAACAGGTGATAGGCCGAGGTGTCGTCCTGGTTCACGGTCTTCTTGACCCGGCGCAGGCCAAGGGTCTGGGTATAGAACTGGTTGTTGCCCCGCGCATTGGCGGTGATCGCCGTCAGGTGATGGATTCCGGTCAGCTGCATGGCAGGCTCCTTTCCTTGCTTGAAGGGAATATGGCGCAGGCGGGGCGTTCGCGGCACCCATGCGCGCGGCAACGCCGCGTTCGGTTCTTGCGAACGACTGGCGACGTGCTAGGGTTCGCCATGACCTGGACGATCACGGATATCCGAACATTTCTGTCGGTGCTGGATGCGGGCAGCATCTCGGGCGCCGCGGCGCGGTCGGACCTGTCGAAATCCGTGGTCAGCAAGCGGATCACCGATTTCGAGGCCGCGTTGGGCGTCGCGCTGTTCACCCGGCATGCCGGGCGCATCGCGCCCACCGATAGCGCACTGTCCCTGGCCGAACGGTTGCGCCCGGCGCTGGCCGAACTGGTCGCCGCCACCGAAAGCGCCGCCGCGCCCGAGGCCGCGCTGCGCGGGCGGCTGGCCATCGCGGCGCCGATGAGTTTCGGCATCCGCCACCTGGGCCCGGTGATCGCGGGTTTCGCGCGTGCCCATCCGGGGCTGGAGATCGTGCTGGATTACGATGACCGGCACATGGACCTGGGGCGGGCGGGGTTCGATCTGGGGCTGCGCATCGGGCATCTGAAGGACAGCAGCCTCATGGCGCGCCGCCTGTGCGAGGATCCGCGCGCCCTGGTGGCCAGTCCCAATTACCTGGCGCAGCACGGCGCGGTCGGGGCGCCCGGCGATCTGGCGGGGCACGAGGTCATCGGATACCTGAACGCGCGGCTGGCCGAGATCTGGCCCTTTGGCGCCCAGGTCGCGCCGCCCCGGCAAAGCCGGGTGTCGGCCAACAACGGCGAGGCGATGCGCGATCTGGCCATCGGCGGGTTGGGCCTTGCGCTGCTGCCGCTGTTCATCGTCCATGACGCGCTGCGCGACGGGCGGCTGGTGCAGGTGCTGCCGGACCTGGCGCAGGACCCGCTGCCGATCAGCGTGGTCTGGCCGCCGATCCGGCCGCTGCCCCGCAAGACACGCGCCTTTGTCGATCACATCGCGGCGGCCTTTGCCGAGGACCCGCCATGGCAGCGCGGCCTGGTGCGTCCCGCGACGGCCGGGGGGCCAGCCCCCCGGACCCCCCGCCCCCCCAAGCCCCTTGAAGGTGTGCCATGAAGCTGGTCGATCCCGATGCGCCGTTCTTTCGCCCGCTGTGGGTGCGGGTGATCTGCGTGATGCTGCCACTGATCTGGGCGGGGGTGGAGCTGTGGTCGGGCAGTCCCGCCTGGGCCATGCTGTTCGGGGCCGCGGGGATCTATCTGGGGCTGGCCCTGTTCGTGTGGCGGCGGCCGGAGCCCTGAGGCCCCAGCCACCCGTATCTTAGGCGGTCAGCGCCGGCGCACCCGTCAGCCAGGCGAATCCGTTCGCCGGCAGGTGCAGCGTGCCGCCCTCCAGCGTGGCGTTGACCGGGCCGCTGAGGCCGGTATCGCCCGCGACCGCCACCGACAGGGGCGTGCGCGACAGGTTGAACACCGCCGTCAGCGCCTGCCCGTCATGGTCGCGGCGGAAGGCCAGGATCGGTTCGGGCATGTCCAGGAAGGCGGTCTCGCCGAAGCGCAGCGCATCGGACGCCTTGCGGAAGGCGATCGTGCCGCGATAGGCGGCCAGCACGCTGTCGTTGCTGTTCTGCTGATGCGCTACGGCGCGGACCGCCTGGTCGTCCTTGACCGGCAGCCAAGGCGCTGCGTCCGAGAACCCCGCATGCGGTTCGCCCTGATCCCAGACCATCGGCGTGCGGCAGCCGTCGCGGCCCTTGACCTCGGGCCAGAAGCGCAGGGCGGGGGGGTCGGTCAGCTCCTCATAGACCAGGGTCGTCTCGGTCTGGCCCAGCTCCTCTCCCTGATAGAGGCAGATCGTGCCGGGGAAGGACAGCAGCATCGCCGCCGCCTGCCGTGCCAGCGCCTCGGGGGATTGCGCATGGTCGGCCCAACGGGACACGTGCCGGATCACGTCGTGGTTCGAGAAGGACCAGCAGGAATGGCTGTCCGGGGCATGATCGTGCACGCCCTCGATCGTGTGCCGGAAATGGCGCGCGGTGAAGTCGGGGCTGAGCATCTCGAAGCTGTAGCACATGTGCAGGCGGTCATCGCCCTGGGTGTAATCGCCCATGATGTCGATGGCGGTCTGGCCGCCGTCGCCGACCTCTCCGACCATCATGCGGGCGTCGTATTCGTCGGTCAGCGCGCGCATGCGTTCCAGGAAGGCGATGTTCTCGGGCTGGTTCTTGGAATGGACGTGGCGCTGAAAGCCGTAGGTCTCGGGGCCCTTGTGGTCGGGATTGGGCGGGTTGTCGCGCAGCTTGGCGTCGTGGAAGTAGTAGTTGACCGTGTCCAGCCGGAACCCGTCGACGCCGCGATCCAGCCAGAAACGCATCGTGTCCAGCAGGGCGTCCTGGACCGCGGGGTTCCACATGTTCAGGTCGGGCTGCTCGATCAGGAAGTTGTGCAGGTAGTACTGGCGCCGGCGCGGCTCCCATTCCCATGCCGGGCCGCCGAAGACGGAGGGCCAGTTCGTGGGCGGCGTGCCGTCGGGCTTGGGGTCGGCCCAGACATACCAGTCGGCCTTGGGGTTGGTGCGGTCGCGGCGGCTCTCCTCGAACCAGGGATGCTTGTCGCTGGAATGGCTGATGACCTGGTCGATGATGACCTTCAGGCCCAGGGCGTGCGCGCGGGCGACCATGGCGTCGAAATCGGCCATGCTGCCGAACAGCGGGTCGACGCCGGTATAGTCGGACACGTCATAGCCCATGTCCTTCTGCGGCGAGGTGAAGAAGGGCGACAGCCAGATCGCATCCACACCAAGGCCCGCCACATGGTCCAGCCGGCGCGTGATGCCCGGCAGGTCGCCGATGCCGTCGCCGTCACTGTCCTGAAAACTGCGGGGATAGATCTGATAGATCACCGCGTCGCGCCACCATTCCGCCATCATCGATACCTTTCCGGAAAATCCTGTCGTCGCGGATGACTATAGCGGGATCAAAAAGGAGGTGTTAGCGTTAACCAGACGATTGCCCGAATCTGTGATCGGGCTAAGGTGGGCCGCATGGACAAAAGCAAGAATCCTCCGCATGTTAGCCCCGAAGATCAGGCCTTGCTGGCCCAGGGGCGATGTTCGCAACCGTTTTCAATTCTGGGACCGCGCCCGTTCGGCGACGGTCAGTGGCTGACCGTCTATCACCCCGACCTGGCTGCACTGTCGGCCGTGGGGCCCGATGGAGAGACGGATCTGCCGCGCGTGGCGGGCGATCTGTTCGCCGGCCCGATCCCGGCCGGTCCCTATCAGCTGAAGGCCCGGTCGGGCGGCGGCGTCGAATGGACCTTTGACGACCCCTATCGGTTCGCGCCCGTGCTGGGCGAGATGGACCTGCACCTGCTGGCCGAAGGCACGCACAAGCGGCTGTGGCAGGTGCTGGGCGCGCATGTGACCACCCATCAGGGCGTCGCAGGGACCCGCTTTGCGGTCTGGGCGCCCAATGCGCGGCGGGTGTCGGTCGTGGGCCAGTTCAACGGGTGGGACGGCCGGCGTCATCCGATGCGCCGCGTGGGCCAGGGGTTCTGGGAGATCTTCCTGCCCGACCTGGGCGAGGGCACCCTCTACAAGTACGAGGTTCTGGACGCCCATGGCGGGGTCATGCTGAAGGCCGACCCGGTGGGTTTCGGCAGCCAGCATCCGCCCGAGAAGGCCAGCGTGGTGCGCGACATCACCGGCTATGGCTGGAAGGACGCCGAATGGATGGCGCGGCGCGCGCGGGCGCAGGATCGCCGCGCCCCCATCAGCATCTATGAGGTCCATCCGGGCAGCTGGCGGCGCAAGTACGACGATGGCGGGCGGCCGCTCTCCTATCAGGAGATGGCGCGGGATCTGGTGGCTTATGCCAAGGACATGGGCTTCACCCATCTGGAGCTGATGCCGGTCAGCGAATTTCCGTTTGACGGGTCATGGGGCTATCAGCCGGTGGGCCTTTATGCGCCGACGATCCGGTTCGGCCCGCCGCATGAGTTCCGCGACCTGGTCGATGCGGCGCACCAGGCGGGGCTGGGGGTGCTGCTGGACTGGGTGCCGGGGCATTTCCCGACCGACGCGCATGGCCTAGCCCGCTTCGACGGGACCGAGCTTTACGAACATGCCGACCCGCGCGAGGGGTTCCACCAGGACTGGAACACGCTGATCTACAATTATGGCCGGACCGAGGTGCAGAATTTCCTGACCGCCAATGCGGTCTATTGGCTGGACGAATACCATATCGACGGGCTGCGCGTGGATGCGGTGGCGTCGATGCTGTATCGCGACTATTCCCGCAAGGCCGGCGAATGGGTTCCGAACAAGGATGGCGGGCGCGAGAACTACGAGGCGATCGCCTTCCTTCAGAACATGAACATCGAGGCTTACGGCGAACAGCCCGGCATCATGACCGTGGCCGAGGAGAGCACGTCATTCCCCAAGGTGTCGGCCCCGGTCGATGCGGGGGGGCTGGGCTTTGGCTTCAAGTGGAACATGGGCTGGATGAACGACACCCTGCGTTACATGAGCCGCGATCCGGTCCACCGCCGCTATCACCACGACCTGATGAGCTTTGGGCTGATGTACGCCTTCAGCGAGAACTTCATCCTGCCGATCAGCCATGACGAGGTCGTCCACGGCAAGGGCAGCCTGCTGCACAAGATGCCCGGCGACGAATGGCAGCAGTTCGCGAACCTGCGCGCCTATTACGGCTTCATGTGGGGGCATCCGGGGAAAAAGCTGCTGTTCATGGGCTGCGAGTTCGGCCAGCCCGAGGAGTGGAACCACAATGGAGAGCTGAACTGGCACGCGGCCAGCCAGCCGATGCACCAGGGCGTGCAGGCGCTGGTGCGCGACCTGAACGGCCTTTACCGCGACACCCCCGCGCTGCACGTCAAGGATGCCGAGCCCGAGGGGTTCCAGTGGATTGCGACCGATCCCGCGCAGTCGACCTATGTCTGGGTGCGCCGCGGCGATGCGGGCGATTCGCCGGTGGTGGTGGTCTGCAACTTCACCCCGGTGCCGCGTCCCGGTTTCCGCATCGGCGTGCCGCAGGCGGGGCGCTGGCGCGAGGCGGTGAACACCGATGCCACCGCCTATGGCGGCAGCGGCATGGGCAATCTGGGCGGCGTCGTGGCGGACGGGGAACCGCAGGACGGTCAGCCGGCTTCGATGGCTGTGACCCTGCCGCCCCTGTCCGTGGTGATCTTCGTGGCGGCAGGCTGAAATCATGAGGGAGGAGAGGACCATGGTGGAAACGCAACGGCTGACGCGCCGGGCGATGGCATTCGTGCTGGCGGGGGGCCGGGGCAGTCGCCTGAAGGAACTGACCGACCGGCGCGTCAAGCCCGCCGTCTATTTCGGCGGCAAGACCCGCATCATCGACTTTGCCCTGTCGAACGCGATGAATTCCGGCATCCGCAAGATCGCCATCGCCACGCAGTACAAGGCCCACAGCCTGATCCGGCATTGCCAGCGCGGCTGGAACTTCTTCCGGGCCGAACGCAACGAGTTCCTGGACATCCTGCCCGCCAGCCAGCGCACGTCCGAGGACCATTGGTACCGCGGCACGGCCGATGCGGTCACCCAGAACATCGACATCGTGGACGATTACGACGTCGACTACATCGTCATCCTTGCGGGCGACCACATCTACAAGATGGACTACGAGATCATGCTGCGCGAGCATGTCGAAAGCGGTGCGGACGTCACCGTGGGCTGCCTGACCGTGCCCCGGATGGAGGCCACGGCCTTTGGCGTGATGGACGTGGACGCCACGGGCCGGATCGTGTCCTTCCTGGAGAAGCCCGCCGATCCGCCCGCCATGCCGGGCGAGCCGGACAAGGCGCTGGCGTCGATGGGCATCTATGTCTTCAACTGGGCCTTCCTGCGCGACCTGCTGCTGCGCGATGCGCAGGACCCCAATTCCAGCCATGATTTCGGCACCGACCTGATCCCCGACATCGTCAAGAACGGCAAGGCGATGGCGCATCGGTTCGACACGTCCTGCGTGCGCGAGGCGCATGCGCCGGCCTATTGGAAGGACGTGGGCACGGTCGACGCCTTCTGGCAGGCCAACATCGCGCTGACCGACTTTACCCCGGACCTGAACCTGTGGGACCGCGACTGGCCGATCTGGACCTATTCCGAAAGCGTGCCGCCCGCCAAGTTCATCCATGACGAGACCGACCGCCGCGGCCTTGCCGTGTCGTCGATGGTGTCCGGGGGCTGCATCATCTCGGGGACCGAGGTGCGCAATTCGCTGCTGTTCACCGAGGTGCACACGAACAGCTATGCGGTCCTGGATCACGCGGTGGTGCTGCCCTACGTGACGGTGAACCGCCACGCCCGGCTGCGCAACGTCGTCATCGACAGCCGCGTGGTCATTCCCGAGGGCCTGATCGTCGGAGAGGACCCCGATGCCGATGCCCGCTGGTTCCGCGTCAGCGAGGGCGGCGTGACCCTGATCACCCAGGACATGCTGGACCGAAGGGCGGCATCCCTGTGATGCGGGTGCTGTCGGTCGCCTCCGAGATCGCCCCTCTGGTCAAGACCGGGGGGCTTGCCGACGTCACAGGCGCGCTGCCCGCCGCCCTGGCAGGCGTGGGCGTCCACATGCGCAGCCTGGTCCCCGGCTATCCCGCAGTGATGGCCGCACTGCAGGAAGCCGAGGCCGTCCATGCCTTCGACGACCTGTTCGGCGGGCCCGCGGTCCTGCTGCAGGGGCGGGGCGCGGGGCTGGACCTGCTGGTGATCGACGCACCCCATCTGTATGGCCGTCCCGGCAACCCCTATCTGGGCCCCGACGGGCGCGACTGGCCGGACAACCCGGAACGCTTTGCCGCGCTGTCCTGGGTGGGCGCGCATGTCGCGGCCCATGGCGCGGGCGGCTGGCGCCCCCAGGTGCTGCACGGTCACGACTGGCAGGCGGGTTTCATGACCGAATACCTGCCGCGCATGGGCGGGGCCGATGTGCGGACGGTGCTGACCATCCACAACATCGCCTTCACCGGGTCGACCGATCCGGGGCGGCTGCATTCGCTGCGCCTGGACCCCGCGCGGTTCTACAGCGAGGGATACGAGTTCTGGGGCGGCATCTCGGCGCTCAAGGCCGGGCTGATGGGCGCGGACGCGCTGACCACCGTGTCGCCCAGCTATGCGGACGAATTGATGACGCCGGATTTCGGCATGGGCCTGGACGGGGTCATGCGCCACCGGCAGGCCGCCCTGACCGGCATCCTGAACGGCATCGACGAACAGGCCTGGGACCCCGCGACCGACCCGGCCATCGTTCCTTTCGCCGACCCGGCGGGCAAGGCCGCCGCCAAGGCCGCGTTGCAGGCGGAGCTGGGCCTGCCGCAGGCGGAGGGGCCGCTTTGCGTGATCGTGTCGCGGATGACCCATCAGAAGGGTTTGGACCTGGTGCTGGAGACGCTGCCCGCGCTGATGGCGGCGGGCGGTCAGCTGGCGGTCCTGGGGTCGGGCGATCCGGGCCTGGAACAGGCGTTCCGGCAGGCGGCGGCGGACCCCAACGTGGCCGTGCGCATCGGCTATGACGAGGCGTTCTCTCATCGGTTGATCGCCGGGGGGGATGCGATCCTGGTGCCGTCGCGGTTCGAACCCTGCGGGCTGACGCAGATGTACGGACTGCGCTATGGCACCATCCCGGTCGTCGCGCTGACCGGCGGGCTGGCCGACACGGTCATCAACGCCTCGCCCGCGGGGCTGGTGCGCGGGGTGGCCACGGGCATCCAGTTCGCGCCCGTCACGGCGGTGGCGCTGCGCGGGGCGCTGATGCGGCTGGCGACCCTCTACGCGGACCGGGACACCTGGTCCCGGATGCAGGCCAACGCCATGGCCCATCCCGTCGGGTGGGGGCAGTCGGCCCGTGCCTATGCCGATCTCTATGCAAGGCTGACCCATCCGTCATGACCCAGACCATCGCGATGACCGCAGGGCGCCCCACGCCCCTGGGTGCGACCTTCGACGGCGCGGGGGTGAACTTTGCGGTGTTCTCTCAGCATGCCGAACGCGCCGTGCTGTGCCTGTTCGACGAACGCAACCGAGAGACGCGGGTCGATCTGCCCGAACGCGAGGGCCATGTCTGGCACGGCCATGTCGAGGGGCTGCGCCCCGGCCAGAAATACGGCTTTCGGATGCACGGCCCCTATCGCCCCCACGAAGGGCATCGCTTCAACGCGCGCAAGCTGTTGATCGATCCCTATGCCAAGCGGCTGACGGGACGGCCCGCCGCGCATGACGCGTTGATGGGATACCGGGTCGGGCATCACGATGCCGACCTGTCCTTCGACCGCCGCGACAGCGCGCAGCACATGCCAAAGTCGGTGGTCGTGGACCCCAGCTTCGCCTGGGGCGACGACCGTGCCCTGCACCGTCCCCTGTCGGAGACGGTGATCTATGAGGCGCATGTCAAGGGACTGACCGCGGGGCGCACCGATATCGGGCATCGCGGCAGCTATCTGGCGATGGCGTCCGAACCCGTCCTGGATCACCTGACGCGGCTTGGCGTCACCGCGATCGAGCTGCTGCCCGTCCATGCCTTTGCCGACGACCGCTTTCTGACCGACAGGAAGCTGACGAATTTCTGGGGCTACATGTCCTATGGGTTCTTCGCGCCGGAACCGCGCTACATGCAGACGGGCGACATCGCCGAATTCCAGCAGATGGTCGCACGGTTCCACAAGGCCGGGATCGAGGTGATCCTGGACGTCGTCTACAACCACACCGCCGAAGGGAACGAATTGGGCCCGACCCTGTCGTTCCGCGGGCTGGACAACGCGTCCTATTACCGCCTGGCCGAGGATCGGCGGTTCTATGTCAACGATGCGGGCACCGGCAACGTGCTGAACCTGGACAGCCCCTTCACGCTGCGGCTGGTCATGGATTCGCTGCGCTACTGGGTCGAGGTGATGCATGTGGACGGGTTCCGCTTCGACCTGGCATCCGTGCTGGGGCGCACGCGCGGCGTGTTCGACCGCGACGCGCCGCTGTTTCGTGCCATCCGCCAGGATCCGGTGCTGAACCGCGTCAAGCTGATCGCGGAACCTTGGGACATCGGGTCGGGGGGCTATCAGCTGGGCGCCTATCCCGCGCCTTTTGCCGAATGGAACGACCGCTATCGCGACCAGATCCGCGGGTTCTGGCGGGGCGATCAGGGCCTGATCGGCAAGCTGGCCAAGCGGGTGGCGGGATCGGCCGCGCGGTTCGACCATGACGGTCGCCCCGCGACCAGTTCGGTGAATTTCGTGGCCGCCCATGACGGCTTCACGCTGATGGACACGGTCAGCTTCAACGACAAGCACAACGAGGCCAACGGCGAGGAGAACCGCGACGGCCACAACCACAACCTGTCCGACAACATGGGCGCCGAAGGCCCGACCGACGATCCCGCAATCACCGCCGCGCGCGACCGCCGCCGCCGCAACCTGATCGCCACGCTGATGCTGTCCCAAGGCACGCCCATGCTGCTGGCCGGCGACGAGTTGGGAAACAGCCAGGGCGGCAACAACAACGCCTATGCCCAGGACAACCCGACGGGCTGGGTTGACTGGGACGGCGCGGACCCGGCCTTCCTGGACTTCGTGCGCCGCGTCATCGCGTTCCGGCGCGCGCATCCGATCCTGCGGCAGAAGCGGTTCCTGCACAGCCAGCCGCGCGAACAGGACGGGTTGCCCGACCTGTTCTGGCGCCGGGCCGATGGCGCGCCGATGACGCCCGACGACTGGAACGACCCCCAACGCCGCCTGCTGGCGGCCGAGATGCGCATGGCATCGGGCACGCCCGCCTATGCGGCCCTGCCGGGGGCGGTGTTCCTGGTCTTCAACAACGGCCCCGAGGCGGAGGTCCGCCTGCCCGACGCGCCCGACGGCCGCTGGCGCCGCCGCTTGGACAGCGCGCGCGACGACGACCCGGACCTGCCTGCCCAGGACGTTGAACCCATCGCCGCCGACAGCGTCGCGGCCTTCGTGCTGACCACCCCGAGCGTATCATGACCCAAGCCCCCTCGATCTTCGATATGCGCCTCGCGCGCAGCGCGCCCGACCTGTGGCCCATGCTGGAACGCCTGTACGGCGATCGCCCCGATTACGACGCCTTCTGCGCCGAGCTGGAGGCCGCGCTGCGCGAGGGCTGGGCCGCGCGCCCCGCCGACCTGAAGCGCCTGGACCTGATGCGCGACCTGGAGCCCGACTGGTTCCAGCGGTCTGGCATGGCGGGCTATGTCTTCTACATCGACCGCTTTGCGGGGACGCTGTCCGGGGTGCATGGCCGGCTGGATTACCTGCGCGATCTGGGCATCAGCTATGTCCACCTGATGCCCTGCCTAATGCCGCGCCCGGGCGACAGCGACGGCGGCTATTCGGTGATGGACTATCGCCAGATCAACCCGGCCTTCGGCCGCATGGCCGACCTGACGCGGCTGGCGGGCAGCTTGCGCGAACGGGGCATGTCGCTGTGTGTCGATCTGGTGCTGAACCACACCGCGCAGGAACACGAATGGGCGCGGCGCGCGGCGGCGGGTGATCCCGACTATCAGGATATGTACCTGATGTTCGACGACGACACGCTGCCCCGCGCCTATGAGGCGTCGCTGATCGAGATCTTTCCCGAGACCGCGCCGGGCAGCTTCACCCATCACCCCGAATTCGGCAAATGGGTCTGGACCACGTTCAACGCCCATCAATGGGACCTGAACTGGGCCAACCCGCGGGTGTTCCTGGAGATTGTGCGGATCATGCTGAACCTGGCCAACAAGGGCGTCGATGTTCTGCGCCTGGACGCGGTGGCCTTCATGTGGAAGCGCATGGGCACCACCTGCCAGTCCCAGCCCGAAGTCCACCTGATCCTGCGCGCCTTGCGCGCCTGCACCCGGATCGCGGCCAGCGCGGTGATCCACCTGGAGGAGGCCATCGTCGGCCCGGCCGAGATGCTGACCTATTTCGGGCGCGGCGAACATGACGGGCGCGAGGGGAACCTCTGCTATCACAACAGCCTGATGGTCCAGTACTGGTCGGCCCTGGCCACGCGCGACACGCGGCTGATGACGCATGTGCTGCGCACGCATTTCCCGCCGGTGCTGACCAACGCGACCTATGCGACCTATATCCGCTGTCATGACGACATCGGATGGGCGATCACGGACGAGGACGCGGGCGCCCTGGGCCTGTCGGGGGCGGCGCATCGCGCCTTCCTGTCGGATTTCTATGACGGCAGCTATCCGGGCAGCTTCGCCCGCGGCGTGCTGTTCCAGCAGAACCCCGAGACCGGCGACAAGCGCATTGCCGGCAGCTTTGCCGCGTTGGCTGGGCTGGAGGCCGGTCTGGCCGCGGGCGATCCGCTGGCGGTCGACCGGGCCGTGGACCGCATCCTGCTGGGCCATGCGCTGATCGCGTCCTTCGGCGGCATCCCCCTGATCTACATGGGGGACGAACTGGCGATGGTGAACGATCACGGCTATCTGGACGTGCCCGAGCATGCCCATGACAGCCGCTGGATCAACCGCCCCGCCATGGACTGGGACCGCGCCGCCCGCGCAAGCGCCGACCCCGCCACGCCCGAGGGCCGCGTCCTGCACGGCACCCGCGCCATCCTGGCCGCGCGCCGGTCCTGCGACCGCCTGCATGGCGGGCATCCGACCGAAATTCTGGACTGCGGCAACGCCGCGCTGCTGGCATTCGCACGCAGCGCGCCCCAGGGCGGCATTCTGTGTCTTTTCAACTTCACGGAAAGCTGGCAACAGGTCAGCGGCGACTGGTTGCGCTTTCAAGGCGTGACGGACATGCGCGACATTCTGTCGGACGCGACGGTGACGCTGCATGACGACATGCTGGCATTGCCACCCTACGGCCGCGTCTGGTTGTCCTGATTTTTCCCTGCGCAAGAGGCGGAATGTGACCCAATCCCTGTCGGCACAGGATCTGCGCGATCAGATCCTGCATCATCTGACCCACACCCAGGGCCGCGGCCCGGAATTCGCAACCGTTTTCGATTGGCGCCTTGCCGTCAGCTATACGGTGCGCGACCTGATGGTCGGCCCCTGGGTCGGCGCCATCCGTGCCGCCCGCGACCAGGGCGCCAAGCGGGTCTATTACCTGTCGATGGAATTCCTGATCGGCCGCATCCTGGGCGATGCGATCATCAACCTGAACCTGGAGCCCGCCATGGGCGAGGCGCTGACCCTGCTGGGTCTGGACGAGCAGGTGATCCTGGACGACGAACCCGACGCGGCCTTGGGCAACGGCGGGTTGGGGCGTTTGGCGGCGTGTTTCATGGAATCGCTGTCGTCGCTGTCCTGCCCGGCCTTCGGCTATGGCATCCGCTATGAGCATGGCCTGTTCCGCCAGCGCTTCGAGGGCGGCCAGCAGGTCGAGACCCCCGAGGATTGGCTGAACCAGCCGCATCCGTGGGAATTCGTGCGCATCAACTACAGCTACGAGATCGGGTTCAAGGGTCATGTCGACACGGTCGACGGCCATGCCGTCTGGCATCCGGGCGAAAGCGTCGTGGCGCGTGCCTATGACACGCCGGTCATCGGCTGGGGCGGGGACTGGGCCAACACGCTGCGGCTGTGGGGGGCGCATCCGACGACGCTGCTGGACCTCAAGCGCTTCAACGCGGGCGATCACACGGCCGCAGCCGAACCCGAGGCGCTTGCCCGCACGCTGTCGCGCGTTCTTTACCCCGATGACACCACGGAATCGGGCAAGGAATTGCGGCTGAAGCAGGAATATTTCCTGACCTCGGCCGCGTTGCAGGACATCCTGGCACGGTTCCTTGCCGAACATGGCGACCTGGAGATCCTGCCAGACAAGGTCGCGATCCAGCTGAACGACACCCACCCCGCCATCGCCGGGCCCGAGCTGATCCGCCTGCTGATGGACGTGCATGGCCTGGCCTTCGACCGCGCGCAGGACCTGGCGCGGCGGACGCTGAACTATACCAACCACACCCTGCTGCCCGAGGCGTTGGAGCGGTGGTCCACCTGGCTGATGGGCCGCGTGCTGCCCCGGCACATGCAGATCATCCAGATGATCGACGAGGATCACCGCAAGACCACCAACCGCCCCGCCCATATCGGCATCGTGCATGGCGACCAGGTCCACATGGGAGAACTGGCCTTCATCATGGCGGGCCGCGTGAACGGCGTGTCCGCGCTGCACACCGATCTGGTCAAGGACACGGTCTTTGCCGACCTGCACAAGCTGCACCCAGATCGGATCGTGAACCAGACCAACGGCGTGACCCCGCGCCGCTGGCTGCGCATGTCGAACCCGGCGCTGACGCGGCTTCTGGACGACACCATCGGCACCGGCTGGACCAAGGACCTGGACCAGCTGGCGGGACTTGAGACCCATGCCGGCGACGCGACCTTCCTGGAACATCTGCGGGGCGCCAAGCGCGCCAACAAGGTCGCCCTGTCCGACGGGTTGCTGGCAGGGCTGGGCGTCAAGGCCGACCCGGACGCGATCTTCGACGTCCAGATCAAGCGCATCCACGAATACAAGCGCCAGCTGCTGAACGTGCTGGAGGCGATCGCCCTGTGGAAGCGCATCCATGACAGCCCGAACGGCGACTGGACGCCCCGCGTCAAGATCTTCGGCGGAAAGGCGGCGCCGGGATACTGGCTGGCGAAGTCGGTGATCCACCTAATCAACGACGTGGCCGCCAAGATCAACAACGACCCGGTCACGGCAAAATACCTGCAGATCGCCTATCCGCCGAACTACAACGTCTCGATGGCCGAGGACCTGATCCCCGCCGCCGATCTGTCCGAACAGATCAGCACCGCGGGCAAGGAGGCGTCCGGCACCGGCAACATGAAGTTCACCATGAACGGCGCGCTGACCATCGGCACGCTGGACGGCGCCAACGTCGAGATCCGCGAGCATGTGGGCCCCGAGAACTTCTTCCTGTTCGGCCTGACCGCCGAGGAGGCCGCGGCGGAAAAGGCCCGCCCCGGCCATGCCCGCGCCGCGATCGAGGCGTCCGAGGACATGAAGATCGCCCTGCAGCTGATCGCCGAAGGTCAGTTCGGCCGGGCCGACAGCTATTACACGCTGCTCGACCGGACCTGGAACGACGACCCGTTCCTGGTCGCGTCCGATTTCGACAGCTATTTCGCGACGCAGCGGGCGGTGGACCGGGCCTATGCCGATCATGCGGCCTGGGACCGGATGGCGGCCCTGAACATCGCGCGGTCTGGGTTCTTCTCGTCCGACCGGACGATCCGGGGATACATGCGCGACATCTGGCACGCGGTGCCGGTCGTGCCTGCATGATGCGAAAGGCCCCCGTCACCGGGGGCCTTTTTCTTGGTCAGGCGCGGAAGCGCTGTGCCGATGGCAGGTACTGCATCAGCAGCCAATATGTGACCCCCGCCGGGATCAGACTGGCATACCAGCTGATGCCCGAAAAGATCAGCGCGACGATCACGCCCACCACGGTCGCGATGACCGCCGCCGGGTTCCAGCCGCGATAGGGGCCGTCGGCATCGTAATGGTGGTCAAGGTTCAGGGTCTGGCGGCGGATCACGTAATAGTCGACCACCAGGATCGCGAAGATCGGCCCCAGGAAGGCGCTGTAGGTCTGGATAAACAGGCCCAGCCCCGCCGCGGATTCGTCGCGTACCAGCAGCCAGGGGAAGGTCGCGAAGGCTAGAAGGCCCACGATGACGGCGGCCGATTTGAACGACAGCTTGAACACGTCCATCATCGCATAGGCGGGCGGCACCACGTTGTTCAGGATGTTGGTCGTCACCTGCGCAAAGGCGATGAACAACAGCGTCACCACCAGCAGGATCGGGTTGTCCACCGCGCTGGAGAAGACCTTGATCGGGTCGACCTCTCCGGTGGCCGAGGACACCATCAGGCCGATCATCCCCATGAACAGCGTCGCGGGCAGGATCGAGTTGGCATAGATCACCACCTGCCGCACCGATCCCACGCGGTGCTGCAATTCGCGCGAATAGTCCGACACGTTCAGCATCATCGTGGAATAGACGCCCAGGAACAGCATCGTGGCCCCCCAGAACGGCGCGCCCCAGGTGCCTTCGGCCTGGATCAGGTTGGTGCTGATCTGGTCGCCATACTGCCCGATCACGCTGAAGAACATGTAGATCAGCGCGCCGATGATGAATACGGCGCCGATGTTCTCCAGCCACTTGATGCCGTGGAAACCCAGCACCGACAGGGCGATCTGCAGGAACTGGAAGCCTATGAAGAACACCCAGATGTTGGAGTAGCCGAACATCGTTTCGGAGACCAGGTTCAGGGCGCCGGCGCCGATCCAGCTTTGAAAGCCGTACCAGACGATCGCCGGGACCGATCGCACCAGCGCGGGCAGCCGCGTCCCGGCAAAGCCGAAGGACGACCGGGCCTGCACCATGAAGGGGATGCCGTACTTGTGGCCCGCGCGCCCGTTGATCATCAGCGCAAGGCCGATGACCGTGCAGCCGATGGCGATGGCCACGACCGTCTGGATCAGGTTCAGCGTGCCCACCAGCCCCGATCCGACGGTGAAGGTGCCGATGCTGACGCAGCCGCCCAGCCAGGCGAACAGGTAGGACCAAGGGTCCATGATGCGGGTGGTCTGCGGGGCAAGGCTCTCCTCGCCCGGTCTTTTGTCGTCCAGGGCATGTGGGGCGTGATCGGCGATCGTTCCGGTATGGGTCATGGGGATACTCCCTGTATGGAGATGGCGGATTTCTTATTTTTGGATCGGGTGCGCATAGGCCCCGATCTTGGAGGTCAGCAGCCCGGCGCCGACCAGCGCCTCGGCGAACTTGGTGGCAACGGTCACGCCGTCGATGACGGGAATCCCCGTCTCGTGGCTCAGCCATTCGGTTAGGTCGGACATGCCGGCGCATCCCAGAACGACGGCTTCGCAGCGGTCCTCCTCGATGGCGCGCAGGATTTCGGCACGAACCAGCTGCCGTGCATTCGATCCGGGCTCTTCCAGGGCCAGCACCGGAATTTCCGCCGACCGGACGCGACGGCACTGGTGGTCAAGGCCGTACTTGCGCACCAATTCCTCGATCACCGGGACGGAGCGGGGCAGGGTGGTGACGATGGAGAACGACGTGGCGATCATGCTGGCGGCCTTGATGCCCGCCTCGCAGATGCCCAGCACGGGGCCGGTCGCGACCTCGCGGCAGGCGCCGATGGCGGGATCGTCGAAACAGGCGACCACGATGGCGTCGGCGCCCTCGGCCTGGGCCTGCTGCACCTCGCGCAGCAGATGGGCGGCGGACATCACCTCGTCGAAATGGCCCTCGATGCTGGCGGGGGCGCCATGGGCGGTGCGGCCCTCGACATCGGTGCCGGGGGCGGCCACCGCGCGGGCCGATGCCAGGATCTTGTCGGTCATCGATGCGGTGGAGTTGGGGTTGATCACGACCAGCTTCATTGGCGTCTCCGTGTTCCTGAGTCGCCCTATTGTTATCACGAATTGTTAACAATCTATAATCATATTTTTCTGCTGCCTTTCCAGGCGGAACAATGTTGCGAAGGCCCAAGGAAGGTGCAAATTGGAAACCATGGACAAGCCCTTGGAAACACTGATCGTGGACAGCATCCTGGACGCCATCGCCGATCAGCGGCTGCGCGCGGGGACCAAGCTGGGCGAACAGGCGCTGTCGGATATCTTTGCCTGCAACCGCGCCCATGTGCGGCGTGCGCTGTCGATGCTGACCGGCTGGCAGGTCGTGGATCACCTGCCCAATCGCGGCGCCTATGTCGCGACGCCCACCCCACAGGATGCGCGCGACGTCTTCCAGGCGCGCCGTGCGATCGAGACGACGATCTGCCGCAATGCCGTCCGGCTGGCCGACGCGCAGGACCTGGCCGACCTGCAGGCGCATCTGGCGGCCGAGGATGCGGCCCGCGGGCAGGACAACCGCCCCGCCGCCATCCGCCTGTCGCGCGGGTTTCACATCCTGTTGGCGCGGATCGGGCGCAACCCGGTGCTGACCCGCTATCTGGACGAGCTGACGATGCGGTCGTCGCTGATCATCGGCCTGTACGCCCAGGGCCACGCCACGCTGTGCGCCGAGGATGAGCATGCGAACATCGTCGCGGCCATCGCCGCGCGGGACGAGCGGCGGGCCCTGTCCCTGCTGGATATGCACCTGCGCCATATCGAGGCGGGGATCCGGTTCGACGACGCGTTGCCGGTGACGGGCGCGCTGTCGGCGGCGTTGCGGGGGCGCTAGCGGTCCAGGCCGGTGCGGCGGGCGGCGATCCGTTCCAGTGCCTGAAAGCCTTCGTGGATCAGCACCGCGATGATGCCGACGACCAGCCCGCCCTGCAGGACGAAGGCCGTGTTCGAAGACAGCAGGCCCGCGATGATCACCTCGCCCAGGGTGCGGGCCGCGACGGTCGAGCCGATCGTGGCCGTGCCAAGCGAGATCACCGCCGTCAGCCGCATCCCCCCCAGGATCACCGGCAGGGCCAACGGCAGGTCCACCTGCCACAGCCGCTGGCGATGGGTCAGGCCCATGCCGCGCGCGGCCTCGGCCACGTTGGCAGGCTGGGTGGTCAGGCCTGCCAGGGTGTTCTCGAACACCGGCAGAAGGCCGTAGAGGAACAGTGCCACCAGGGTCGGCCCGGCGCCGAACCCCATGATCGGCACGGCCAGTGCCAGCACCGCCACGGGCGGAAAGGTCTGGCCCACGCTGGTGATCGTGCGCGCCAGTGGCAGGAACTCGCGCCCCGCGGGCCGCGTCACCAGCACCGCCAGCACCAGCGCCACCACGGTCGATGCGACGACCGCCAGCCCGACCAGCGCCAGATGGGACAGGGTCAGCGACCAGAGCGGGGTCTGGGTATAGATCGCGGGCGCATTGTTGCGGGTGAAGGGTTGAAAGACCGGCGCGAACCAGCCCGGCGCGATCAGGAAGGCCAGCAGCAGAACCGCGGCCATGGCCAGCAGGGCGCGTCCGATCATTCCGCCGCCCGCGCCTGCGGGGCGGCCTGGGCGCGCAGGGCGGCCAGGGTGATGACGCCGCCGCCCTCGACCGGCAGGGCGTCGCGCCCGCTCCACAGGCATTCGGCCAGCGCATCGCGCAGGGTCGCCTCGCGCGGCAGGGCGGGGCCGTCGGCATGGCCCTCGCGCGCCAAGGCATGGGCCGGGGTCAGCGACAGCAGGTGGAAGGGTCGCTGATCCAGCCCGATCAGGTCGCGCACGAAGGGCGTGGCGGGGGCGGTCAGGATCTCGGATGGGGGGGCGTATTGGACCAGTCGGCCCTTGTCCATGACGGCGATGCGGTCGCCCAGGGTCACCGCCTCCTCCATGTCGTGGGTGACCAGGATCAGCGTGGTCCCAAGCCGGCGCTGGATGTCGCGCAGGTCGGCCTGCGCCTTGGCGCGGATCACCGGGTCCAACGCGCCAAAGGGCTCGTCCATCAGCAGCAGGTCAGGCTTCGCCGCCAGCGCACGGGCCACGCCCACGCGCTGCTGCTGGCCGCCGGACAGCTCATGGGGCATGCGGTCGCGGAACTGGTCGGGCGCCATCTGGAACAGCGTCAGCAGTTCGTCCACCCGGTCGCGGATCGCGGTCTGGTCCCAGCCCAGAAGGCGCGGGACGGTGGCGATGTTCTGGCCCACGGTGCGATGCGGGAACAGCCCGTGGCCCTGGATCGCATAGCCGATGCGGCGCCGCAGCAGATGGGGCGCGACCTCGCGCGTGTCCTG
Source organism: Paracoccus sp. S4493 (assembly GCF_000967735.1). Taxonomy (NCBI): domain Bacteria; kingdom Pseudomonadati; phylum Pseudomonadota; class Alphaproteobacteria; order Rhodobacterales; family Paracoccaceae; genus Paracoccus; species Paracoccus sp. S4493. The sequence continues at coordinate 5,454 of NZ_JXYF01000021.1, read as the reverse complement.
CCCGTCGATCAGCACGCGACCGCTGCTGGGTTCGACAAGGCGGTTGATCATGCGCAACAGCGTCGTCTTGCCCGACCCCGAGGTGCCGACCAACGCCGCGATCTGGCCGGGTTCGACCGTCAGGCTGACATCGTCGACCGCGGCGCGGCCGTCATAGATTCGGGTCAGGTTCTGGATGTCGATCATGCGGACCTCCGGCTGGAACGCACCAGCAGATCAAGAGCGATGCCAGCGGTCAGCGCCAGCGCGATGGTGGGCAGGGCGCCCAGCAGGACCAGATCCATCGCGGTCTGGTTCAGGCCCTGAAAGACGAAGGTACCAAAGCCGCCGCCGCCGATCAGCCCGGCAATGACCGCCAGCCCGATATTCTGGACCAGCACGATGCGCACCGCCGCCAGCAGCACCGGCAGCGCCAGCGGGATCAGCACTTGCGCCAGCAGCTGCGTCCGCGTCAGGCCCAGGCCGATCGCGGCCTCGCGCGTGGCGGGGTTCACGCCGGTCAGCCCGGTCAGCGTGTTCGACACGACCGGCAGCAGCGAATAGAGAAACAGCGCGACCAGCGCCGGGAACAGGCCGATGCCCGCCACCCCCGCCTGCGCCGCGCCGGGCACATTGGCCGCGATCCAGCCGAAGACGGGGATCATCACGCCGAACAGCGCCAGCGACGGGATCGTCTGCAGGATATTCAGCACCGACAGAACCGGTCCCCTCAGCCGCCGCGCCTGATAGAGCGCGACCCCAAGCGGCAGCCCGATCAGCAGCGCCAGCGCCAGTGACCCAAAGGCCAGCGTCAGATGCGCCCGCGCCTCGCGTAGAAAGATGTCCTGACGCGCGGCGTATTCGCGCATGACGGACACCCCGTCCAGCGCGCCCGATCCCAGGATCGCGCCGATGGCGACGACCGCCCCTACCAGGATCAGCCAGCGCAGCCACAGCGCCGGGTTCATCCGCGCCAGCGCATCGGCCAGCATCAGGGCGAACGCCAGTGCCATCAGCCAGAACCCGACCGATGGCGCGACGCGGGCCAAGGTGTTGTCGGGCGGAGTCAGATGCGTCGCCGCCGCGCCCAAGGCCAGCAGCACCGCCAGCAACGCCACCGCACCAGCCCCAAGGCGCAGCGCGGGCGGCCAGCGCAGGCAGCCTGCAACCAGCACCGCGGCCAAGGCCGCGGTCAGGATCAGTCCCTGTGGCAGGGCGGCGGTCAGGGACAACCCCTCGCCCAGCACGATGCGGTTCGGTTTGAACTGCACCAGCGGCAGGGCCAACCCGGCCAGACCGATCACCGCGAACAGCAGGCCGGGCCGGTCCAGCCGCGCGCGCATCAGTCCAGAAAGCCCGCTTGGGTCAGGTGGTCGCGCGCGACGGTGGCGGCGGGTTCACCGCCGATCTGGATGCGGCCGTTCAGCTCCTGCAGGGTCTCAAGTTCCAGCGACGAGAAGATCGGCGCCAGGATGTCGGGGATCTCCGGATGCGCCTCAAGAACCTCGGCGCGGATGATCGGAGCGGGCTGATAGACGGGCTGCACGCCCTTGTCGTCCTCCATCACGACCAAACCGGCGGGTGCGATGCCGCCATCGGTGCCATAGACCATCGCCGCGTTCACGCCCGAGGTCTGCTGCGCCGCCGCTGCGATGGTCGCGGCCGTGTCGCCGCCCGACAGCTGCACCAGCTGATCGGGGCTCATGGTGAAGCCATAGGTCTCCTGGAACGCCGGAAGCGCCGCGGCCGAAGTCACGAATTCGGTCGATGCCGCCAGCTTGACATCGCCGCCCCCCGCGATCCATTCGCCCATCTGGGTCATGGTCTGCAGGTCGTTTTCGGTCGCGACGTCCTGGCGCAGGGCGATGGCCCAGGTGTTGTTCGCGGGCGAGGGTTGCAGCCACACGATGTCGTTCTGTTCCAGGTCCAGTTCGGCCACGCGCTTGTAGCCCGCTTCGGCATCCTTCCAGACATCGCTGTCGGCCTCGTTGAAGAAGAACGCGCCGTTGGCGGTGTATTCCGGATAGATGTCGATCTGCCCCGAGGTGATCGCGTCGCGCATGATCGGCGTGCCGCCCAGCTGCAAGCGATCCTGCACGGGCAGGCCCGCATCCTGCAGCGCCAGCAGGATCATGTTGCCCAGAAGGCCACCCTCGGTGTCGATCTTGGAGGACACGGTGATGTCCTGGGCACCGGCGGCGCCGCCGAGGCCGATCAGCAGCGCTGCAAGGGGGGTAAGGGCTTTCATGCGGATCTCCTGTCGCGCGGACGGCATTGTTGGGCTCGACAATGCAAATGCCCGCGCGGCGATTTGGTTCCGGCATGGATGGGTAGGATCCTGTCGTCCCGCCCATGGCGATCCGGCGGACCTGGGCTGACCCGTGCCGCACCGGATGCCGGTCGTCCGCCTGTCACGGACGCGCCGGCCCGGCCTCAGCCGCCGATGCTGCGCCCCGCGCTGGACCCGCCGAACCCGCCGCGCGACGCGGCCGTGGCCCGCGTCATCGGCGCCTGTCCCGCGGTCGTGGCGGGCCGCGTGAAGTTCTGCGACGACATCGACGCACGCCCGGCATTGCTGCCGAAATTGGTGGTGCCGGCGGCGTTGGTAAAGCCGCCCTGCGCATTGCGGTACATCGGCTGCGAGGCCGCCATCCCGCCGCCCGCGCGACCCAGCATGCTGCCGATCAGATAGCCCGCCAGCAGCGGCATGAAGATGCTGCCCGACCCGCCCTGCGACACCTGCTGATCCTCCGACCCGCAATTGCCGGCACCGTGCTGCTCCTCGCAGACGGCCAGGCTGTCATAGCGGGGCGCGGCCTCGACATGCAGGGCCTCGGCCTCGGCAAAGGCCTGGCTGCACTGATCGGCAGTCACCAGGCCGCCATTCACCGCCGCCGCCTGGCAGCTGGCAAGGTCCGGAAAGGCCTGCGCCTCGACCTGTTCGTCCCGGCAGCCCGCGACGGTGAAGGCGGCCGCCCCCAGAATGGTCAGGGCGACGGTCCGTGAACGTGTCCTCATGGAAATCCTCCTTGGCGGGTCAGCCCGCGATGAAATGCGGCTTGAAGCGCGACAGGTCCTGGGTAATGCGGGCGCGATCCTCTCGGATGCCGATGCCGGCGCAGGCGTCGCCCACGATCCAGGCGCCGATGACCGGGCGGAAACCCTCGAATTCGGGCAAGGGGTGATAGGCCTGCACGATCCGCGCATGCCCGTCGTAATCGTGGTTGTCCGACGCCTCGGTGACCGCGCCGTTCTCGACGATGACGACGCCCGCGCCTTCGCGCGAGAAGATCGGCTTGACCACGTGGGCGGCGCGGAACTGGTCGGCCACGCGCCCGAAGGCCTGGGCCACGGACGGGTCGGGCTGGCCGTTCTCGACCAGGGCGGGGGCCACGTCGTCGGCGAAGAAGGCGGGCAGCAGGTTCGGGTGACCCTCGAACATCTCCCACAGGACGGGCAGCAGGCCCTTGTTCGACACGACGGCCTTCCACGCGGGCTCAAGCAACATGCAGCCCGACCCCGCGATATGGCTGGCATAGTCGTCGGCCAGCAGGTCCTCCCACGGATACAGCTTGAACAGCGTGCCGATCACCCGATCCTCGGCGTCCAGGAACTGGCCCTTCTTGCTGACGGCCAGCTTGTCCAGGTCGCTGTAATGCGCACCCATCCCGGCCTCGCGCGCGGCCCAGGCCATCGATTCGACCGTGGCGTAATCCTCGGCGTTGTTCGCGACGGCGGTGAAGTGGATGTCGGTGTTCGGCGCGAACAACTCGCGGAACCGCTCGACCAGCGCCTCGTGGATGCCGTTGAACTGGTCGGCCCCCGTGGGCAGGTGTCCCGCCGCCAACTGATCCTCCAGCCACTGCCACTGGAATGCCGCCGATTCATACAGCGAGGTCGGCGTGTCGGCGTTGTATTCCAGCAGCTTGGCCGGACCGGTGCCGTCATAGACCAGATCCATCCGCCCATAGATCGCGGGCTCGGACCGCGCCCAGCTGTCGGCGATCAGCGCGTGATGCGCCTGCGGGATGCCCAGGCGCGTCATCAGCGCGGGGTCGGCCACGATGCGGTCGACCGCCTGACGCACCATCGCGTGCAGTTCGGTCGCGGGGCCTTCCAGGTCGTCTTCGATCTGGGCCAGCGTGAACTGATAGGCGGTGGTTTCGTCCCAATAGGGCTCGCCATGCATATGGGCGAAGGTGAAGCCGACATCGGCGGCCTTGGCGGCCAGGTCGGGGCGTTCGGGAAGGGTGATCTTGCGCATGCCCAAGATGTAGTCGCTGCGCGCCGCGAGGACCAGTGCCCCGGATGTCGCGCGCGAGTGAAATCCCCGGCATCCGCCACGGCGATCGCCGCGGGCGGCCGGTGATCTGCAGATCGGAGGATACAGTGGTGAGCCCAACAGGATTCGAACCTGTGACCCACTGATTAAAAGTCAGTTGCTCTACCAACTGAGCTATGGGCCCATCACGAGGCGGTTCCTAGGGGGGGTGGCCGGTGGCGTCAAGCAGAAAAATCAACCCATCTGGCGGAATCCGTCCGTGCGGCCTATATCGCGGCCATGACGCATTCTCATTCGACCGGGCTGCCCTTCCTCAAGATGCACGGGCTGGGCAACGACTTCGTGGTACTGGATCTGCGCGGCGGGTTGGCCCGGCCGGACGCGGGCCTTGTCGCGCGCATCGCGGACCGCCATCGCGGCGTGGGCTTCGACCAGCTGGCCGGGGTCGAAAATTGCGGTGATGCGGATGCGCGTCTGGTGTTCTGGAACGCGGACGGGTCGCTGTCGTCCGCCTGCGGCAATGCGACGCGCTGCATCGCGCGCTGGCTGATGGACCAGACCGGGGCAGCGTCGCTGCGCCTGCGGACCGATCACGGCATGCTGCTTGCCGAGGACGCGGGCGGCGGGCTGACCCGTGTGAACATGGGGCCGCCGGTCCTGGACTGGCGCGCGATCCCCTTGGCGCGGGACGTGGACATAGATCATCTGCCCATCGCGGGTGATCCGGTAGCGACCGGCATGGGCAATCCGCATGTGACCTTCTTCGTGGATGACGCCGATGCCGTCGATCTGGACCGTTTCGGGCCGGAGCATGAGCATCACCCGCTTTATCCCGAACGCACCAATGTGGAGGTCGTGCAGGTCCTGTCACGCGACGCGATCCGGCTGCGCATCTGGGAACGCGGGACGGGGCCGACGCTGGCCTCGGGCTCGTGCTCCTGCGCGGCGGTTGTGGCCGCGGCACGGCGCGGTCTGACGGATCGGCGCGTCCGGGTGGACGTGCCCGGCGGACAGCTTTTGATCGACTGGCGCGAGGATGGCGTCTGGATGGAGGGGCCGACCGCCATCGTCTTCGAGGGGCGCCTGACGCCTGCGTGGCTGGCATGAGCGCGCCGGTCTTTTCCACCTTGGGCTGCCGCCTGAACGCCTATGAGACCGAGGCCATGCGCGAGATGGCCGAGGCCGCGGGCCTG
>NZ_JXYF01000020.1:0-88787 GCF_000967735.1 Paracoccus sp. S4493 | reverse complement strand
GCGCATGGTGACTGGCTGTATCTGCTGGACCGGGCGGGCGCGCCTTTGGGGCCGGGTATCCTGTCGCTGGACAGCCGCGCGGGCGGCGTCGCGGATGGCTGGGTCGCGGACGGGACCGCCGCGCGCGCGCTGGCGCGGACGGGGCAGATGCCCCATGCCTCGGCGCCGTCGGCGATCCTGGCGTGGCTGCGCGACCATGACCCCGCGCGGTTTGCCGCGATCGGGCATGTGCTGGCCTGCAAGGACTGGCTGACCTATCGCCTGACCGGCCGCATCGGCACCGACCTGACCGAGGCCAGCACCGCCTTCACCGATGTCGCGACCCAAGGCTTCGCCCCCGACATCCCCGGCATCTTCGGCCTGCAGGGCCTGCCCTCGCCTGACATCGCCCTGCCCGACCAGGTCGTGGGCCATGTCACGGCGGATGCGGCCGCCCTGACCGGCTTGGCCGTGGGCACGCCGGTCAGGGCGGGCCTGCATGACGTGACCGCATCGGCCCTGGGCTCGGGCGGGTACGGGCAGGGCTGCGTCGCCATCGTCGCCGGCACCTATTCCATCAACGAGACCGTCACCGACCGACCCCTATCCGATCCGCGCTGGTTCTGCCGCAATGGCATCGCGCGGGGCGAATGGAACGCCATGTCGATCTCTCCGGCGTCCGCCGCGAATTACGACTGGTTCCTGGACAGCCTGTGCCGCGAGGGGGGCGACCAGCCCGCCCATCTGCGCGTCATCCCGGAAATCGAGGCCGCCCTGGCCCGCCCCTCCAGCGCGCTGTTCCACCCCTACCTGTTCGGATCGCCGCACGGGGCGCAGGCTAGCGCGGGCTTCTTCGGCCTGCGCGGCTGGCAGGATCGCGGCGACATGCTGCGCGCCGTGATCGAGGGCATCGCCTTCAACCACCGCCACCACGTCGACGCCCTGCGCGACGGGTTCGCCCCCAGAGCGGCGCGGCTGACCGGCGGTATTTCCCGCGCGCCGGTCTTTGCACAGCTCTTCGCGGATGTGCTGGACATGCCCGTGACCGTCAGCGCGACCGAGGAGGCCGCAGCCTGGGGCGCGGCGCTGTGCGCCGGCGCGGGGGTCGGGATCTTCGCCTCGCCGCGCCACGACCCGCGCGACATGGGCGCGATCAGCACCACCCATCACCCCGACCCCGCCCGTGCCGCCGAGATGGCGCGCCGCTTTGGGGTCTTCACCGACATCGCCGCCGCCATAGCCCCGCTGTGGCCGCGGATCGAGGCCCTGCAGGACATCCCATGACCCAAGACATCGACGTGCTGATCCTGGGCGCGGGCATCAACGGCGCAGGCCTGTTTCGCGATCTGTGCGAACAGGGCGTCAACGCGGTGATCGTGGACAAGGCCGATTACGGCGGCGGCACCTCGGCCGCACCCTCGCGCCTGATCCATGGCGGCATCAAGTACCTCGAGACCGGAGAGCTGCGCCTGGTCGCGCAATCCACGCTGGAACGGAACCTGCTGCTGAAAAACGCGCCGCATCTGGTCAGGCCCCTGCCCACGGTCATCCCGATCTTCTCCTGGCTGCGCGGCATCGGGCCGGCACTGCGCACGCTGATGGGGTCGACCACCGCGCCCCGCAGCCGCGGCGCGGTTCTGATGAAGGCGGGGCTGGCCATGTACGACTTCTATGGCCGCCGCCACCGGGTCATGCCGCGCCATCAGCTGTGGTCGCGCGCCCGCGCTTTGCGCGAGATCCCGCCCCTGACCCCGCGCATCAAGGCCGCGGGGCAGTATTACGACGCCGCCGTCACCCTGCCCGAACGGCTGGTCTGGGAGCTGGTCGCGGACGGGCTGCGCGCCAATCCCGCCGCCCGCGCGCTGAACCACACCGCGCTGACCGGCACCGACGGCGACGTGATCCACCTGACGGGTCCGCAGGGCGCGCTGTCCCTGCGCCCCCGCATCGTGGTGAACGCCGCCGGTCCCTGGATCGACCGCGTGAACGCAGCTCTTGGCGCGCCCACGCGCATGGTCGGCGGCACCAAGGGCTCGCACATCCTGTTGGATCACCCCGAACTGCTGGCCGCGCTGAAGGGCCGCATGATCTATTTCGAGGCCGATGACGGGCGCATCTGCCTGGTCTTTCCCTATCTGGACCGCGCGCTGGTCGGCTCCACCGACATCCGCGCCGACGACCCCGACGACGTGGCCTGCGACGATGCCGAGATCGCCTATTTCCTCGACGCGCTGCGCGGCCTGCTGCCGGGGCTCAGCTTCGACGACAGCCAGATCGTCTATGCCTATTCCGGCATCCGCCCCCTGCCCGCCTCGGATGCGGCCAATCCCGGCCTGATCAGCCGCGACCATTCCGCGCCGGAGATCGCCCCCGACGCCAACCGCCGCTGGCCGATCATCGCGCTGGTGGGCGGCAAATGGACCACCTTCCGCGGCTTCGCCGAGGAGGTCGCCGACGATCTTCTGGCGCGCCTAAACGCGTCCCGCCGCATCGCCACCGACAGGCTGCCCATCGGCGGTGGCCGCGATTACCCGGCCGATGCGGGCGCGTGGAGCGACGATGCGGCCCGGCGCACCCTGGCCGCGCCCGCCCGCGCGCGCCATCTTCTGGCGCGCTACGGGACGACGGCGGCGGCGATCCTGGCGGCCGAAGGCGCGGCGCCCATCATGCTGGCCGACAGCGATCACAGCGAACAGGAGCTGGGCTGGATCATCCGGCACGAACAGGTCGGCGCCCTGGCCGATCTGGTCATGCGCCGCACCGCGCTGGCCGTCACCGGGCACCTGTCGGCCCGCGATCTGGCGCGCATCGCCGATCTCTGCGCGGCGGCGCTGGACTGGGACGCCGCGCGGCGCGACCGCGAAGTCAGGGAAACACAGGCGATGCTGCTGACGCGGCACCGCCTGCGAATGGATCAGGCCGCGTCGGCCTGATCCAGACGGGCCAGACGCCCCTCGACGGCCAGCATCTGCGCGACCGCATGGGCGGCCTCGGCGCCCTTCTTGACGAAATGCTCGCGATAGAAACCGGTCAAGAGCTCGGTCTCCTGATAGTTGTGCGGCGTCAGCGAGACCGAGAACACCGGCACGCCCGTGTCCATGCCCGCCTGCATCAGGCCGCTGACCACCGCGCCCGCCACGAAATCATGGCGATAGATGCCGCCATCGACCACCAGGGCCGCGGCCACCACGGCGTCATACTTGCCGGTCAGGGCCAGCTTCTTGGCCAGCTGCGGCATCTCGAAGGCGCCGGGCACGTCCCATGCCTCGATCTGCGCACCGGGCATCAGGCTGGCGGCCTGGGTCAGGAAACCTTCATGCGCGCGGTCCACGACATCGGCGTGCCAGCGCGCCTTGATGAAGGCGATACGGGGGGATTTGGTCATCTTTCAGGAACCTTACGTAAGTTGCGTCAGGCCCCCAAGGCATACCACCACGCGCGCCGGGGTGGCACACGGGGCGGTTCTCTTCCATCCGGACTATACCGTCGGCCCCGGAATTTCACCGGATCTGCTGACCCCCCTGCCATGGCAAGGGGCGCTCGCGGGCTGTCACCGCCGGTGGGGAATTGCACCCCGCCCTGAGAACACCGTCAAGATAACGCCCCAGCCCGCCCGCGCCAAGGCCCGCACGGGGAAAAACCTTCCAAATCCGCGACGTCACACAGGTTCGATATCACCTTCCGCGCGGCGTGCGTGGAATTCGGCCACGAAGGCGTCCAGACGCCCCGCCGCGATCGCGTCGCGCAGCCCCGCCATAAGCTGCTGATAGTAATGCAGGTTGTGCCAGGTCAGCAGCATGCCGCTGATCATTTCCTTGGCACGGAAGACGTGATGCAAATAGGCGCGGGAATAGCCCGTGCAGCAGGGGCAGGTGCAATCCTCGTCCAAGGGACGCGGGTCGTCCTGGTGGCGGGCGTTCTTGATGTTGACCTGACCGCGCGGGGTCCAGGCCTGACCCGTCCGCCCCGACCGCGAGGGCAGGACGCAATCCATCATGTCGATGCCGCGCTGGACCGCGCCCACGATGTCGTCGGGCTTGCCCACGCCCATCAGATAGCGCGGCTTGTCCTCCGGCAGGAAGCCGGGCGCGTAATCCAGCACGCCGAACATCGCCTCCTGCCCCTCGCCCACGGCCAGACCGCCGACCGCGTATCCGTCAAAGCCGATGGCCTGCAGGGCCTGGGCGCTCTCCTCGCGCAACTCGCGCGTGACGCCGCCCTGCATGATGCCGAACAGCGCGTGGCCCGGACGGTCGCCGAAGGCGTCGCGCGACCGCTGCGCCCAACGCATCGACAGGCGCATCGACTCGGCCACCGCCTCCTCGGTCGCGGGCAGCGCGGGGCATTCGTCAAAGCACATCACGATGTCGCTGCCCAGAAGGCGCTGGATCTCCATGCTGGTCTCGGGCGACAGGAAATGCTTGGACCCGTCCACATGGCTGGAGAAGGTCACCCCCTCCTCGGTCAGCTTGCGCAGGCCCGCCAGCGACATCACCTGAAACCCGCCGCTGTCGGTCAGAATGGGCTTCGACCAGTTCATGAACCTGTGCAGCCCCCCCATCCGCGCCACGCGCTCGGCGCCGGGGCGCAGCATCAGGTGATAGGTGTTGCCCAGCAGGATGTCCGCGCCAGTGGCCGCCACGCTGTCGGGCAGCATCGCCTTGACCGTCGCGGCCGTCCCCACCGGCATGAAGGCCGGGGTGCGGATCTGGCCGCGCGGCGTGTCGATGACGCCTGTGCGCGCCGCACCGTCGGTCGCCTGGAGGGTAAAGTTGAAACGCGTGGTCATGGGTCCGCCCGAGCATTTGGAACCGGGCGCTTGTAGCGCCGCCCCCCGCCCGGCGCAATGTGGGGCGCCCACTGGACCGCGGGCGGTCGGTGCCCTATATAATCGGTCGGAATTGAAGGATGCTCCGATGACCGAACCCCTGATGGAAGGCGCGCCCCTGATCGCGCCGTCTTCGACCGACCATCCCCTCTACGAACCCATCGTCGAGGCGTGCAAGACCGTCTATGACCCCGAGATCCCGGTCAACATCCACGACCTGGGCCTGATCTACACGATCGACATCAACGACGCCTCCGAGGTGCGGGTGATCATGACCCTGACCGCGCCCGGCTGCCCCGTCGCCGGAGAGATGCCGGGATGGGTCGCCGATGCGGTCGAGGCCGTGCCCGGCGTCAAGCAGGTCGATGTCGAGATGACCTTCCAGCCGCAATGGGGCATGGACATGATGTCCGATGAGGCGCGTCTGGAACTGGGCTTCATGTGATCGCCGGCCGGGGGGCGGTCTTGAACCGATGCCCCCCGGATGACTATCTTGAGGCCAAGCCCGAAAGGATATCGCCATGTTCGCCATGCCCGGCACCCCTCCCGTGACCATCACCCCCGCCGCCGCCGCCCAGATCGCGCGGCTGATGGCGGGCAAGAACGCCTATGGTCTGCGCATCGGGCTGAAGAAGGGTGGCTGCGCGGGCATGGAATACACGATGGAGCTGGCCGAGACCCCCACCGCGAACGAAGAGGTGGTCGAACTGGACGGCGCGCGCGTCATCATCGCTCCCATGGCGCAGATGTTCCTGTTCGGCACCCAGATCGACTATGAGACCGGCCTGCTGGAGCAGGGCTTCCGGTTCCGCAACCCCAACGTCACCGACAGCTGCGGCTGCGGAGAGTCGGTGAACTTTGCCCCGATCGAGGGCAGCCGCGCGCAGAGCTGAGCCTTGCGCGGGGGCGGGACGCTGGCTAAGCCTGTCCCGAACCCACGGAGGACCCCCATGGCACCGCGCAAACTTGCCGCTGGAAACTGGAAGATGAACGGCGATCTGGCCGCGCTGGATCAGCTGGACGACATGGCCGCCGCCGCCGAAGGCGCGACCTGCGACGTCCTGATCTGCCCGCCAGCCCTGCTGATCCACCCGATGATGGCCCGCATCGGCGCCAGCGACCTGCTGGTCGGCGGGCAGGATTGCCACCATGCCGACAAGGGCGCCCATACCGGTGACATCGCCGCCCTGCAGTTGCGCGACGCGGGCGCGACGCACGTCATCCTGGGCCATTCGGAACGCCGCGCCGATCATGGCGAGACCGACGCCATGGTGCACGCCAAGGCGCAGGCCGCCCATGCCGCGGGCCTGACCGCCATCATCTGCGTCGGCGAAACCGAAGCCGAACGCGACGCCGACCGCACCCTGGACGTGATCGCCACGCAGCTGGCCGGGTCCGTCCCGGACGGCGCCAACGCCCGCAACACCGTCCTGGCCTATGAGCCGGTCTGGGCGATCGGCACCGGACGCACGCCGACGCTGGATCAGATCGCCCAGGTGCACGCGCTGATGCGCGACCACCTGTCCGCGCGCCTGTCCGACGGAGCCGATGTCGCGCTGCTCTACGGTGGCAGCGTCAAGCCCGCGAATGCGGCCGAGATCTTTGCCATCGCGCATGTGAACGGCGCGCTGGTGGGGGGCGCCAGCCTGAAGGCCGCCGACTTTGTCCCGATCATCATGGCCCTGGACGCCGCCTGATCGATTTTCACCATTGCGTCGCCTGACCCCGCCGGGTAATCAGGCGGCGCGTGCACCCGTAGCTCAGCTGGATAGAGCGCTGCCCTCCGAAGGCAGAGGCCAGGGGTTCGAATCCCTTCGGGTGCACCAAGATCCCCTAACCGATCCGATGCCGCCGCCAGACCTCGATCATCCATGCCAGCATGGTCGCGTTCAGGATGTGCCACATGAAATGCGTGCCGATGGGCAGCACGGCGCAGCTGGCCTGGTCCAGCGTGCGGAAGGTCAGCGACAGCGTCAGCAGCCCCGCCCCGATCGCCAGGCCCCGCGCCACGCGCGGCTGGCGGTTCCGCAGCAGGACCGCATAGGCCAGGATCAGCACCGGCACCGGGGCATAGCTGGCCGACGATCCCAGCCCCGGCACCTGCGCGAACAGCGGCACCGTGATCGCCGCATAGGGGATGAACCCAGCCGTCACCAGCGCCGCGACCCAAGGCCGGGCGCCCAGATAGTCGCGTGTGGCGGCAAACACGTAGATCAGGATGAACGTCAGGATCGGCAGGACGTCCATCAGCCCGGTCAGTCCGTTGGCATGGGTGTGAAACAGCCAGGACCCCAGCCCGATGACGAACAGCACCCCGGCCAGCACGTGCCCCGTCGCCATGCACGGTCCCCGCAGGCGCCGCGCCATGACCAGAGCCGCCAGCAGAAAGGCCAGGTTGGTCAGCGCATTGACGGGTTCGGACCAGTATTCCGGCCCGGTGCGTTCGCAATAGGCGTCGACGGAGTCCAGCCAGTCCATCTCAGCCGTCGGCGCGGCTGGTGCGGCGTTCCATGAAGAACCACGGGCGCAGGGCCACGCCCAGCATGTTGCCCGCGAATGCCGCCACCGCCCACAGATAACCGTGCAGGCTGCCCGACGCGATCCCCGAGAAATAGGCCCCGATGTTGCAGCCATAGGCGATGCGCGCGCCGTAACCCAGCATCAGCCCGCCCACGACCGCGGCGATCACCGACCGCAGCGGGATCCGCAGCGACGGCGCGAACCGACCGGCCAGCGACGCGGCCAGCATGGCCCCCGCGATGATGCCGAAATCCATGACCGAGGTGACGTCCGAGAACACGCTTGACTGCAGCGCCTCGGCATTGGCGGGGCGCTGCCAGTAGCCCCAGGCGGTGGGGTCGATGCCGATGGCCTGCGCGATCTTGGCCCCCCACAGCGCAAAGGCCGAGGTGATGCCCCAGGGCCGCCCCGAAATCGCCAGCGTCAGGAAGTTCAGCACCACCAGCGCCACCGCGCCACCGACCAGCGGCCAGGGCCCGCGCAGCCAGCGCGCCATGCCGTGACGCTCACTTTCGGGGGGCTGCTCCAGCGTGCCGTGGCGGTTGCGTTCGACCCGCATCGTGATCAGCGCGATCGCCCCGAAGATGGCCAGAGAAAGCGCGATCCCGCCCCAGGGACCAAGCGGCTGCCACAGGGCGACAGGCTCCAGCGCGGGCAGGCTGGCCCACCAGTCGAAATGGACGGTGCCCAGCACCGACCCCACGATGAAGAAGACCAGCGTGATCAGCATCCGCGCATTGCCGCCCCCGGCGGTGAACAGCGTGCCGGAGGCGCAGCCGCCGCCCAGCTGCATGCCGATGCCAAAGATGAACGCCCCCGCGATCACCCCCAGCCCGGCCGGAGAGACCAGGCCCCGCACCTCGTTCCCGAACAGCGTTCCCGATGCCAGGGCCGGAAAGAACAGCACCACCGCCATGGCCAGCAGCAGCATCTGCACCCGAAGGCCCCTGCCCCGGCGGTCCAGGATGAACACCCGCCACGCGGAGGTGAACCCGAACGCCGCATGGTACAGCGACATGCCCAAGGCGCCGCCCACCAAGAACAACGCGCCCTGCGCCGCCCCCTGGGTCAGCGCCAGCGCGATGGTGCCAAGCGCCAGGACAACCAGTGCGCCGGTTCCGGGAAGGCCCAATCCGGGGCGGGGGGTCAGGGTCTGTGCGTATGCAATGGCCGGTCCTTGTCATCGGTGTTGGCAGGCAGATGGACCCGGTCGCGGGGAATTTGCAAGCCCCGCGCGGGCCGCCTCACAGCAGGAAGCTGTCGGCGTCCAGCTGCAGCCTGCCGCTCAGGCGGATCAGCATGTCCGGCAGGCGGTCGCCGTCCACGTCGACCAGCACGCGGGTCATCCCGTTCGCGTGGTCCCACCGCACCGAGGCATCCCCCGCCAGCGGCCCGCGTCCGACGTAGTCGACATCCAGCGCCCGCAGGTCGATCACGTCCCGATCGGGGTCGAAATCGACGATCAGGTCCGGCGCGGCAAGGCTGCTGTCGGCGGCAGAGAAGAACCGGAACGTGTCCGCGCCCAGTCCGCCCGCCATCGAATCAGCCCCCAGCCCGCCGACCATCGTGTCGTTGCCCTGCTGGCCGAACAGGCGGTCGTTGCCCCAGCCGCCATCGACGATGTCGTTGCCCAGGCCTCCCTCGGCCCGATCATGGCCGGCACCGGCGCGGATCGTGTCGAACCCCGCCCCGCCGCGGATCAAGTCGTCGCCCGCCCCCGCCAGGATGATGTCCGCGCCGTCGTCGCCATAAAGGCCGTCGCGTCCGGCCCCCGCGGTCAGGTGATCGTCCCCTGTCCCGCCCGCCATCGCATTGTCGCCCTGCAGGTCGGTCAGCACGTCGTTCCCGGCATCGCCGAACAGCCGGTCCGCACCGACATCCCCCAGCAGGGTGTCGTTCCCCGCGCCGCCATGCAGGATGTCGTTGCCCCATCCGCCCGACAGCCGATCGTGGCCGCCCATGCCGCGCAGGACGTTGCCGGAAGCGTTGCCATGGACCTCGTCATTGCCCGATCCCGCGACATAGCCCTCGATCACGGTGTTCTGGGCGATCTGCAGATTGCCGCGCAGGCCATAGATGTCCGACATGGCCCCGGGACGCAGATCAACCCGCTGCGCCTGTCCGTCGTTGGAGAAGTTCAGAACGTCATGGCCGCCTGCGTCATAGATGGTCATCGCCACGCCGCGCGCGTTCTGGACGGTCTGGTGAGAGCCACCGTCCTGCGCCGAGAACACGCGCCCCAGCCAGCTGCTGCCCAGCGTATGGCCCACGCCATAGACCGTGTTGCCCGCGGTCAGCGACCCCGCACCCGCGGCGCCGTACAGGCGCTGGATGGCGATGATATCGGCGGGCATCAGCGACGCCAGATAGGCGCCGCTGGCGGCGATGTTGGGGTTCTCGTCCTGGCCGAAATAGGACATCACCGAGGCCTGCCAGCTGTCGTTCACGAACCATGCGTCATCGGCGAAATTGCCGCTGCCGTTATAGGGGCCCTGGTGCCCCAGGCCCAGCGCGTGACCGATCTCGTGCACGTAGGTCTGATAGGAATAGGTGCCGATGCGCGCGCCATCCTGCGAGATCCAGTCCGTGGAGACGTTGATCGACGACCGCAGGATGCGCCCGCCCATGATCGTCGACTGGGCAAAGGCCCCGTCCTGGTTGTCGTCGAAGGTGATGTCGGCATCGCCGCGCTGTTCGACGAAGCGCAGGTTGGCGACAGCCGACCAAGCCTGCATCGCGTCGCGCGCCAGCGCCCGGCCCTGCGGCGTCAGGCCGCTGAAGTCATAGGTGATGATGTTGTCGCGCGACATGTCGAAGGACCGCGCAGACTGTCCGGTATCGGCCCAGAAGCCGTCGGTCAGATAGGTGGCCAGCTCTGCCATCGGGGCGGGCCGGGGCACGGGCGCCTCGGTCACGACCAGCTGATAGCTGCCGGTGCCCGCGGAATAGGCGCCCGCGTTCACGTAATAGGTCCCGGTCTGCGTGGGCGCGATGGTGATCAGGCTGTCCATCCCCGGCCCCCCGTCGTCGTTCACGGCGACCACGCGGCCATCGGGGCCGCGCAGTTCCAGCAGGGGGTCCGACAGGCTGATGCCGTTCAGGGCGATCCGATAGGTCGTGCCAGCCTCCAGACGGACGGCCACCCAGTCATTGTCGCCCGAAAATCCGACCGTGCCGTTGAACACGTCCCCCGGCGCCATGCGATAGGGGGTTCCCCGCCCCCCCGGCGCGTCGCCCTGTTCGCGCAGCGTCGCGCTGAGCAGATCGACGGTGGAACCCGCGAACTCCGACCCGGCGCAGGATTTGTCATAGGGACGAAGGTTGGCGCAGATCTGGCACATGCGTGCGGCTCTTTCCTAATCGGGCAACCCGTATCGCAGCAGGTCGCGGGCAAAGCTGGTGAAATCGTCGGGCTGCAGGTCCCGGTCCGTGACGCTGAAATCCATCCGCTGGCCGGGCCGGTCGCCCTGGTCGGTCACGCGGTCCAGCTGTGCGGACAACGCCGTGGGCCCCGTGGCCAGGACACGCAGGCGAATCCCGCCCTTGGGGTCCTGGGCGCGCAGCGCGTCGCACAGGGCATCGGCCTGGGTCATGTCCACGCCTTGGGCCGGGGCGCATTGGACGGTCGGTGCCTCACCGCCTCCGCCGGCATCGACGCGGCAGGCGGCCAGCATCAGCGGCGCGAAAGCAAGACCGAGGGTCACGATTCGCGCGGACGGACGCATGATGAATTCCTGAAAAAAACGGGCGGCAGTCGCCGCAGACTAATGCATCTTATTATGTTGCGCAGGCCGCGCCGGTAAAGGGGGATGTGCGTCCGTCAGACGCCCAGATGCCGTTCTGCCACAGCGGAATCGTTCAAAAGCTGCGCATTGTCGCCCGACCAGACGGTGCGGCCCTTCTCGATCACCACATGGCGGTCGGCAAAGCGGGTCAGGGCCGACAGGTTCTTGTCCACGATCAGAATCGCCTCGCCCTGGTCCTTCAGGCGCGTCAGGCAGGACCAGATCTCGTCCCGGATCAGGGGGGCCAGGCCTTCGGTCGCCTCGTCCAGCACGATCAGGCGGGGGTTGGTCATCAGCGCCCGCCCGATGGCCAGCATCTGCTGTTCGCCGCCAGACAGTTCGCTGCCCTTGTGGCCCATGCGTTCGGACAGGCGCGGGAACAGCTCAAGGACGCGCGGCAGGGTCCAGTGGCCGGGGCGCGCGGTGGCGATCAGGTTCTCGCGCACGTCTAGCGTCGGAAAGACCTGCCGCCCCTCGGGGACCAGGCCAAGGCCCGCCCGCGCGATGCGGTGCGGCGCGGCGCGGGTCACGTCGCGCCCGTCGATGCTGACCCGCCCGCCCCGCGCCGCCAGCAGGCCAAAGATCGTGCTGATCGTCGTGGTCTTGCCCATGCCGTTGCGGCCCAGCAGGGTCACCACCTGCCCCTGCCCGACCGACAGGTGGATGTCGTGGAGGACCTGCGCCTCTCCGTAACCGGCCTGCAGCCCCTCGACGACCAGCATTACGCATCCCCCAGATAGGCGGCGCGCACCGCCGGATCGGCGCGCACCTGATCGGGCGTGCCGGTCGCGATGATCCGGCCATAGACAAGCACGCTGACCCGGTCGGCCAGCGCAAAGACCGCATCCATGTCATGTTCGATCAGCACCAGCGTCACCTGCCTCTTCAGGCCCGCCATGACCTGGACCAAACGCTCGGCCTCGGCCCCGCTGGTCCCGGCCAGGGGCTCGTCCAGCAGCAGCAGGCGCGGGCGCGTGGCCAGCGCGATTGCCAGTTCCAGCGCACGTTTCTCTCCATGCGACAGGCTGCCGGCGCGGGTGTCGGCGCGGTCGGCCAGACCCACGCGAGACAGCGCGTCCCGCGCCTGTGCGTTCAGGCCGTTGTCCCGTGCGACGGGGGCGAAGAAGCGGAAGCTGCTGCCCGCATGGGCCTGCACGGCGGTGGCCACGTTCTCCAGCACGGTGAAGCCCGGCAGGATCGAGGTGATCTGAAAGCTGCGCGACATGCCCGCCCGAACCCGCGCGGGCATGGGGCGACCCATCATCTCGGCCCCCGCAAAACGGACCGAGCCCGCATCCGACCCCGCCTGCCCCGACAGCTGCGCGATCAGCGTGGATTTCCCCGCGCCGTTCGGGCCGATGATGGCGTGCAGCTCGCCCTCGGTGACCTCCAGGTCCAGATCGTCGGTAACCTTCAGCGCACCATAGGATTTGCGCAACCCGCGCACGGAGAGAAGGCTCATTTCGCGCGCCCCCTGAACAGCCCCGTCAGCCCGTCGCGCGAGAACAGCACCACCAAGATCACGAGCGCGCCGAAGATCAGCCGCCAGTGGTCGGTGAAGAGCGCCAGCCATTCCTCCAGCAGCAGCGCCAGCGTCGCCCCGGCGATGGCGCCCAACAGGTTGCCGATGCCGCCCAGGACGACCATCACCACCAGTTCCCCCGAGCGGTGCCAGTTCATGTAGGAGGGCGAGACGAAACTGGCCTGATTGGCCAGGATCACCCCGGCGATGGCCGTCATCGCGCCCGAGATGACGAAGGCCGTCAGCTGGAACCGGAAGGGGGT
This sequence comes from Paracoccus sp. S4493, assembly GCF_000967735.1. Lineage (NCBI taxonomy): Bacteria > Pseudomonadati > Pseudomonadota > Alphaproteobacteria > Rhodobacterales > Paracoccaceae > Paracoccus > Paracoccus sp. S4493. The sequence continues at coordinate 75,890 of NZ_JXYF01000020.1, read as the reverse complement.
GAAGCCCACCGCCTGCATCCGCAGCGGGTTTTCCCGCGCCCCCGTCAGCACGCGGCCGAACCGCGACCCGGTGATCGCGACACACAGCAGATAGAGCCCCGCCAGCATCGCCAGCGCCGCGTAATAGAGCACCCGATCATCGGCCAGCCAGTCCTGCCCCAGCACGGTCGACCGCGCCGTCAGCGTCACCCCGTCATCGCCGCCATAGGCCGACAGCGAGACGAAGAAGAAATAGGCCATCTGCGCGAAGGCCAGCGTGATCATGATGAAATAGATGCCCCGCGTGCGCAGGCTGATCGCCCCGGTCACCAGCGCGAACAGCGCGCCCGCGACCACCGCCACGCCCAGATGCGCGCCCAGATCGGTGATGCCCGCGCGCGACAGGATCGCCACCGCATAGGCACCGATGCCCAGGTAGGCCGCATGGCCAAAGCTGACCATGCCGCCATAGCCAAGGATCAGGTCCAGCGCCAAGGCGGCCATGGCAAAGGCCAGGATGCGCGTCGCCACCACGACCAGATAGGGGTCCCCCGTCAGCGCCGCGACCAGCGGCAACAGGGCGAAACCGCCGAAGATCGCCCAGGCCGCCACGCGGCGGCGCATCAGCCAGCGGGTCATGGGCGCGCTCCGAACAGGCCCTGCGGCCGGGCGGCCAGGATCGCGGCCATCAGCACATAGACCAGCATCGGCGCCAGCACGCGCCCGGTCTGGGCGGCGGCGGAGGGCTCCATCACCGCGCGCAGGATGATCGGGCCGAAGCTGCGGCCCAACGTGTCCACGATGCCCACCAGCAGCGCGCCCGCAAAGGCGCCCTTGACCGAGCCGATGCCGCCGATGACGATCACCACGAAGGCCAGGATCAGCACGCTTTCCCCCATCCCCGGATCGACCGACAGGATGGGTGCCACCATCGCCCCCGCGAACCCCGCCAGCATCGCGCCAAAGGCGAAGATCACCGTGAACAGCCGCCCGATATCGACGCCAAGCGCGCCCACCATCGCGCGGTTCGTGGCGCCCGCCCGCAGGCGCATGCCGATGCGGGTGCGCGTGATGACCAGCCACAGCCCCACCGCGACCGCCAGCCCCGCCGCGATCACTACCAGCCGGAACACCGGATAGCGCAGCGCACCCACCAGTGGCACCGACCCTGACAGCACATCGGGCGGCAGGATCGACAGCGGCGACTGGCCCCAGATGATCTTGACCAGTTCCGTCACCACCATGACCAGCCCGAAGGTCGCCAGCACCTGATCCAGATGCGGCCGGTCATAGAGGCGGCGAAAGATCAGCGCCTCCAGCACCAGCCCGATGACCAGCGTCGCGGGAAGCGTCAGCAGAAGGCCCAGCCCATAGCTGCCGGTCATGCCCGCGAACATCACCACCAGATAGGCGCCGACCATGTAGATCACGCCATGGGCCAGGTTCACGAAATCCATGATGCCGAAGACCAGGGTCAGCCCGGCGGCAATCAGGAACAGAAGGACCCCCAGCTGCACCCCGTTCAGCAGCTGCAGCAGGAACAGGCTGGTCATCGGCTCAGTTCATCTGGCAGTTGACGGCATAATTGTCCTGATAGTCGTCGAAGATCTTCTCGACGACCGAGGTGGCGAACTTGCCGTCCTCGCGCTGCACGACCGTGGTCAGGTAGAAATCCTGGATCGGGAAGTGGTTGGGACCAAAGCTGAAATCGCCGCGGACCGAGGTGAAGGGCGCCCCCTCCAGCGCCGCGATCAGCGCGTCGCGGTCGGTGCCGCCCGCCTCGCGCAGCGCGCCGTCGATCAGGCGCGCCGCGTCATAGCCCTGCATGGCATAGACGCCCGGCACATGGCCGTATTTCGCCTCATAGGCCGCGACGAAGGCGGCGTTTTCCGGCGTGTCCAGATCGGGCGCCCAGTTCGACCCGGCAAAGAAGCCCAGGGCCGCCTCGGCCTGCGCGGGAAGCGTCGCCTCGTCCACGGTGAAGGCCGACAGGAAGGGGATGCCCTCCAGCCCGGCCTGGCGATACTGGCGCACCAGGTTCACGCCCATGCCGCCGGGCATGAAGGCGAAGACCGCATCGGGCTGCATCGCGGCGATCTGGGCCAGTTCGGCAGAATAGTCCAGCTGACCCATCTGGGTGAAGATTTCGCCCGCGACGCCGCCGGTATAGCTTTTCTTGAAGCCCGCCAGCGCGTCCTGCCCGGCCTGATAGTTCGGGGCCAGCAGGAAGACGTTCTGGAATCCCTGCGCCTGCGCATGGGCGCCCATCACCTCGTGCATCTGGTCGTTCTGGTACGAGGTCGCGAAGAAGGCCTTGTTGCATTCCGCCCCGGCCAGGTTCGACGGGCCGGCATTCGGGCTGATCAGGATGCCGCCGCCCTGCGTCACCGGCTGCACGATGGCGCCCGCGACGTTCGAGAAGATCGGCCCGACCACGATGTCCGCGCCGTTCCGCTCGACCAGTTCGCGGGCCTTGTTGGCTGCGACGTCGGGTTTTTGTTCGTCATCGACCACGATGATCTCGGTGGGGATGCCGCCCAGATCGCCGATCTCCTCGGCGGCCAGCAGGAAGCCGTCGCGCGCCATCTCTCCCAGCACGGCGCCGGGGCCGGAGAGCGTCAGGAGCACGCCCACGGTCAGCGTGTCGTCCTGCGCCAGGGCCGGGGCGGCCAGGGCGGTCGTTGCGGCAAGCGCCGCGATCAGCGAACGGGTCTGGGTCATGGTGCGGTCTTTCCCTGTTGGCGGGGACCGCGTTGGTCGCGGCCCGGTTCGGATGCCTTGGCACCAGAACGCAACAGGCGAGCGCGACCTGTCAAGAAATTATTTCAGGCTTAAAACATTTGGCCAAGAAAAAGGGGCCGCGCCACACGCGACCCCGATCCCCTGACCCTGCGGCGATCAGAAGCCGAAGGAGAACCGACGCGTCACGCCAAGGCGCAGCGAGGGCTGGTATTCTTCCTGGACGACCGGCGAATCGCCGGCGTCGCCGATCAGCTTGCCGTAACGCACCTCGCCCAGGACGGCGGTGGTGTCGTTGATGGCATAGCGCGCCTCGAAGGTGATCGCGGCCTCGTTCAGACCGCCGCCGGGGGCGCTGGCGGGCAGGCCGCTGGTCACGCTTTCGGCGGGCGTCACGCCGAAATAGGTGTTGTTGAAATCGTCATTGCCATAGACGACCTCGGCCCCGGACCACAGGGTCACACGGTCGCTCAGCTCGGTGCGGTACTTTGCGCCGACCTCTCCGGTGATGCCCTCATGGCCCTCGAACCCGCGGCGCACGCTGCCATAGGCCGTCACCGGTCCCGCGCCATAGCTGACCCGCAGGCCCAGCTCATAGGCGCGGTCGATGTCGTCCAGCCCCGTCAGGGCCGCGTCGTCGCTGCTTTCACGCTTGCCCACGGTGCCAAAGGACGGCGCGATCGAGAATCCCTGCGCAGGGGCCGTGCCGACCGGACCGAAGCCCGCGTCGCGCCAGATGATCCACGGCGCGACCTCGGCATCCTCGGCACCGGGATAGGCCGGGCGCAGGGCCGCACCGACGCCCAGATCGACCGAGAACGTGCGCCCCCCGGTTGCCCCGAAATCCTGCGCATGGGCGGGAACGGCGAACAGGACGGCAAGGGCCAAGGCATATTTCATGGGGGCGATTCCGCGCAAAAAGGGCTTTCCGGGTATCTATGGCCGTGCCCCGCAACGCACAACCTGTCCGCGTCTCATCCTGGGCCATGCGCCGCATTTTCGCAACAGCGCGATGATCACCCCGCCGTCAGCCCTTTTCGGCCGCGTCCAGCTTTTCCAGCGCGGCCATCCACAGCTCCTCGGCAAAGGCCAGGGCGCGCACAGCCTCGGCCCGCTTCTTGCCCCATTTCTCGGCCTCGTAGGGATCGTTATAGAGGCCCGGATCAGCCAGCTTGACGTCCAGCTTGCCCATCATCTCGGTCAGCTTCTGGACCCGCTCCTCGGACTTGCGCACGTCCGACCGCAGGGCCAGCACCGCATCGCGGTTCGGCTTTTTCGGGGCGGCGGGCTTTGGCGCCTCGGGGGTCTTCTCGCCGGACTTCTCGGCGGGCGCGTCGCCCGACAGCAGGAACTTGCGGTAATCATCCAGATCGCCCTCGTAGGGGGCGACGGCGCCGTCCTTGACCAGCCACAGCCGGTCCGCGACCAGTCCCAGCAGGTGCATGTCGTGGCTGACCAGCACGACCGCGCCGGTGTAATCGTTCAGCGCCTCGGACAGGGCCTCGCGGCTTTCGATGTCCAGGTGGTTGGTCGGTTCGTCCAGGATCAGCAGATGCGGTGCGTCGATCGTGGCCAGCAGCAGCGACAGGCGCGCCTTCTGGCCGCCGGACAGGGCGCGGACCTTTGTCTCGACCTGCGCCTCCATCAGGCCGAAACCGGCAAGGCGGGCGCGCTGGCGCGCCTGCGCCTCGTTCGGGCGCACGGCGCGGATGTGGTCCAGCGGCGTGTCGTCCAGCGACAGCTCGTCGACCTGGTGCTGGGCGAAATAGCCGACGCGCAGCTTGTTCGACTGCACCACCTTGCCGGCCATCGGCGTCAGGCGCCCGGCCAGCAGCTTGGACAGGGTCGACTTGCCCTGACCGTTGCGGCCCAGCAGCGCGATGCGGTCGTCCTGATCGATGCGCAGCCCCAGGCGCGACAGCACGGTGCGGTCGCCATAGCCGACATTGACCCCTTCCATCGCGACGATGGGGGGCGACAGCTCCTCGGGCTGAGGAAAGCTGAAGCGGAAGAACTTGGCCTCTTCTGGCGCGGTGATCGGCTCCATCTTGGCCAGCGCCTTGACGCGGGCCTGGGCCTGGCGGGCCTTGCTGGCCTTGGCACCAAAGCGGTCGACGAAGCTTTGCAGATGCGCGCGGCGCTCTGACTGCTTCTTGGCCTCGGCGGCCTGCAGGGCGCGCTTTTCGGCGCGGATGCGGGTGAAGCTGTCATAGCCGCCGGTATACAGCGTCAGCTTCTTGTCCTCGACATGCAGGATATGGCCCACGGCGCGGTTCAACAGCCCGCGGTCGTGGCTGATGATGATGACCGTGTGCGGATAGCGGGCCAGATAGGTCTCCAGCCACAGCGCGCCTTCCAGGTCCAGATAGTTGGTCGGTTCGTCCAGAAGCAGCAGGTCGGGCTGCGCGAACAGCACCCCCGCCAGCGCCACGCGCATCCGCCAGCCGCCGCTGAAATCGCTGGTCGGGCGCTGCTGGTCTGTGGTGTCGAAGCCCAGCCCGTCCAGGATCGTCGCGGCGCGGGCCTCGGCCGACCAGGCGTCGATGTCGGTCAGGCGGGTCTGGATGTCCGCGATGCGATGCGCGTCCGTCGCGGTCAGCGATTCCGCCATCAGGGCGGTGCGTTCCTGGTCTGCCTCCAGAACGGTCTCCAGCACGGACAGCGCGGTCGCGGCCGATTCCTGGGCCACGCCGCCGATGCGGGCGCGCGTCGGCAGGCTGATGGTGCCGCCGTCCAGGCCCAGTTCGCCGCGGATCAGCTTGAACAGCGTCGTCTTGCCCGCGCCGTTCGGACCCACAAGGCCGACCTTGTGCCCTTCGGGCACGGATGCCGAGGCGCCGGCGAACAGCGGGCGGCCCTGGATGGAATAGGAGATGTCATCGATGTGCAGCATCCGCGCGGCATGGCCCATCGGGGGCGGGTCGTCAATGGGGCGGGCAAGGCAGGCTGCAGGATTGTCATCAGTAATGTTATACTATAGCTAACCTGACCAGCCACAGCACCGAGGACCTGCCATGACCCACGATCCCCGCCTGCCCGTCACCGTCCTGTCCGGCTTTCTGGGCGCCGGCAAGACGACTCTGCTGAACGCCGTCCTGAACAATCGCGACGGGCTGCGCGTCGCCGTCATCGTCAACGACATGTCCGAGGTGAACATCGACGCCGACCTGGTCCGCGCCGAGGGCGGCATGTCGCAGATGTCGAACGGCTGCATCTGCTCCACCCTGCGCGAGGACCTGCTGCTGGAGGTGCGCCGTCTGGCCCAGGCGGGGCGGTTCGACTATCTGCTGATCGAATCGACCGGGATCAGCGAGCCGCTGCCCGTCGCCACCACCTTCGAGTTCGCGGATGACAGCGGCGCCAGCCTGTCCGACGTGGCGCGGCTGGACACGATGGTGACGGTGGTCGATGCGGTGAACCTGACGGCCGACTTCTCCAGCCACGATTTCCTGTCCGACCGCGGAGAGGTAATGGGCGACGCCGATGCGCGCACGCTGGTCGATCTGCTGACCGACCAGATGGAATTCGCCGACGTGATCGTACTGAACAAATGCAGCGATGCCGGACCCGCCCGCGTGGACGCCGCGCGCAAGATCATCCGCGCGCTGAACGCCGACGCGCGCATCATCGAGACGGATCACAGCCGCGTCGCGCCCCGCGACATCCTGAACACCGGCCTGTTTGATTTCGACCGCGCCCATACCCATCCGATGTGGGCCAAGGAGCTGTACGGCCATGCCGACCACACCCCCGAGACCGAGGAATACGGCGTCGCCAGCTTCGTCTATCGCGCCCGCCAGCAGTTCGAGCCGCGCAAGATCCACGAGCTGCTGAACGGCCCCCTGCCCGGCGTGATCCGCGCCAAGGGGCATTTCTGGGTCGCCACGCGGCCCGACTGGGTGGCCGAGTTCTCGCTGGCGGGGGCGCTGTCCTCGGTCCGGCCCCTGGGGCAGTGGTGGGCCTCGGTCCCGCGCGACCGCTGGCCGACCCACCCCGAGGGGCGCGCCTATCTGGACGCGCATTGGTCCGACCCCTTCGGCGACCGGCGGCAGGAGCTGGTCTTCATCGGCACCGGCATGGACGAGGATCGCATCCGCGCCCGCCTGGACGCCTGCCTTCTGGGCGAGGAATGGGGCGACAACCCGGCCGGCTGGACCGCCCTGCCCGACCCCTTCCCCGCCTGGCGCCGCGCGACGGAGGTCGCGGCATGAACCAGCGCGTCGCCCTGCGCCCGACCCCCGCCCCCGCGACGGCGATGAACAGCGGCCACGATCCGCGCGTGCTGGGGACGATCGCGCTGCCCGGCGTCGCGGTCGCGATGTGGCAGCGGACCACCGATCCTGCATGGCAGGCCTGGCTGGATGCGTTGCCGCCGGACCGGTTGCCGCGTCTGCGCCAGACCCTGCGACCGCAGGACGCCGCGACGGCCCTGCGCCATGCCTGCGACGCGGCCGCGCTGGCGGATTGCGATCACCGCACGGCGCTGATCGACAAGATCGCCGAGCTGGCGCAGCACGCGGCGCTTTCCCTGGGCGCGTTAATGGTCACCCTGCGGGTCGAGGTCACGGATGGCCAGTCCTGTCCGAAATGGCATCTGGATGCAGTGCGCGCACGGCTGCTTTGCACCCTGCGCGGAGCGGGCACGCAGTTCGGTCCCGTCAGTGGTCCGGCCCAGGTCGACCGCATCCAGCAGATGCCCACGGGCACCGCCGCCCTGTTCCGCGGCCGCAGCTGGGGGGCCCAGCCGACGGGCATCCTGCACCGGTCGCCGCCCGCCATCCCCGGCCAGACGCGGCTGCTGGTCGTGGTCGATCCGGTGGAGGAGGCCGCATCGTGCTGATGCGCCGCTGTGCCAATCTGGGCCGGACCGCGCAGCGCCAGCGGCGGCGCACGTGCGACCCCATGGCGGCCTTCGACGCGCTGCCTGCGCCGCTGCGCGCCTGGCTGAGCCGCGCCGCCCTCCCTTGGTCGCCCGCATCCTGCCTGCGCATCTGGCAGCGACAGCGGGCGCGGGGGGCCACGATCGACCAGATCCTGGCCACCCTGGACCGGGCCGAGGCGCGGGCGCTGGCCCGCGAGGTTCCCGCCGAACGGGCCGCTTGACGCAGAGTCATCCTGTCGCCGCCCGCGCGCCGGCACTGGCAACGGCGGGGGGCAATGCCTAGGTCAACTGCAACGAACAGGACCGAAAGGATATCTTATGCGCAGCGTCACCCATGACCGCTTCGGCGAACCCGCCGACGTGCTGCAGTCGACCGACACCGACCGTCCCGCCCCGCAGGACGGCGAGCTGCTGGTCCGCGTGCTTCTGTCGCCCATCCACAATCACGACCTGTGGACCATCCGCGGCAATTACGGCGTGCGTCCCGACCTGCCCGCCACCGCCGGCAGCGAGGCCGTGGGCATCGTCGAGGAGACCGGCCCCGGCGTCGACCCCGCCCTGAAGGGCCGCCGCGTCGCCGTCGCGGGCCTCAAGGGGTCCTGGGCCGAATACGCCGTGGCCCAGGCCGCCGGCGCCATCCCCGTCCCCGACGAGATGCCAGACGCGGCCGCGGCCCAGCTGATTGCCATGCCCTTCAGCGCCATCACGCTGCTGGAATTCCTGCACGTATCGCGCGGTGACTGGGTGATCCAGACCGCCGCCAACGGCGCGGTGGGCAAGATCATGGCCGTGTTGGCGCAGTCGCGCGGCGTGCGCCTGCTGAACCTGGTCCGCCGCCCCGAAGCGGTCGAGGAACTGACCGCGATGGGCATGACCGACGTCATCTCGACCAGCGACCCGGACTGGGTGGCCAAGGCCCGCGCGATCATCGGCAAGGACGGCGCCCGCGCGGCGGTCGATTCCGTGGGCGGCGCGGTCGCGGCCGGTCTGGTCGACCTGCTGGGCACCGAGGGGCTGCTGGTCACCTTCGGTTCGACCACCGGAGAGGACCTGCAGCTGCCTGCTGGGCCGATCATCTTCAAGCACCTGTCCGTCAAGGGCTTCTGGGGTGCCAAGGTGATGCCCGCCACCCCGGCAGAGGATCGCCAGCGCATGTTCGGCGAACTGATCGGGCTGGTCATGGACGGCAAGCTGGACCTGACCGCGGGCGGCACCTTCGGACTGGACGAACCGACCCAGGCCGTCACCGCCGCCCTGACGCCGGGCCGCACCGGCAAGGTGATGTTCCGGCCCTGACCGAGGGGGTGACCCGTCGCCGGGTCAGCCCGCCCCCGTCTCGCGCAGGTAATGGCGCACCGCATCGGCGACATGCCGGAACCGGTCCCCGCCCAGATGCTTGCCGCCGTACCAGCGCGTGACGATGACCACATGATCCTGCAGGCCGGCGCGTTCCAGCATCTGCAGGATCAGCTGCCCCGCGCCGCTCTCCCCATCGTCGTCCTTGACGCCCTCTCCGCTTAGGATGGCGGCCCAGCTGTGATGGGTGGCCTTTTGGAACCGCTTGACCCGCGTCAGCTCGGCCAGCATCGCGGCCACCGCCGCCCGGTCTGCGGCATGCCCGCCCGACACCGCATAGCGCGACCCCCGATCGCTGATGATCTTGTCGAACACCTGCATCAGCGCCGCCGCACATACAGCTCCAGCCGGTGATGGACGATGTCATATCCCATCTCGGCGGCGATCTCGGCCTGAAGGCGCTCGATCCGTTCGTTGGTGAACTCCATGACCTCGCCGCTGTCCACGTCGATCATGTGGTCGTGGTGGCGCTGGTCGGCGGCCTCCCAGCGGGCGGGCTCTCCCTGGAATTCCAGCTTCTCGATCACGCCCTGCGCCTGCAGCGTCGTCAGCGTGCGATAGACCGTGGCCAGCGACACCCCCGCCCCGGCGGTGACCGCGCGGGCATGCAGCTCGGCCGCGTCGGGGTGGTCCTCGGCCGCGGCGATCACCTGCAGCAGCGCCGCGCGCTGGCGCGTGACGCGGACCCCCGCATCCCGCAACGCCTGCTCCAACCTGTCCGCACGCCGTCTGGTCATGCGCGCATTCTGCCGCAGGCGCTGTCCAGTTGCAACTGGTTCTCAACTGTTGACAGTTGCGAACCGTTCGCAGATAACGGGGGCATTGGAGGATGCGATGTATCGATTCCTGACGCCGTTCCTGTTCCTGATCCCGACCCATGCGACCGCCGACCAGCTGCAGGTCGCCACCAGCTTCACCATCATCGCCGACATGGCCCGCAACGTGGGCGGCCACCTGGCCGAGGTCCGTTCGATCACCCCGCCGGGGGCGGAGATCCACGACTATCAACCCAGCCCGCGCGACATCATCGGCATCGCCGATGCGGACCTGGTGCTGGTCAACGGGCTGAATCTGGACGGATGGGCGCAGCAATACCTGGACCGTGCGGGCGACGTGCCCATCGTCACGGTGACGCAGGGCATCGACCCCCTGCCGATCCGCAGCGGCGATTACGAAGGCAAGCCGAACCCCCATGCGTGGATGGCGCTGGATTCGGCGCGGATCTATGTCGACAACATCGCCGCCGCGATGGCCCAGGCCGACCCCGACAATGCCGCCGCCTACGCCGCGAATGCGGACGACTACAAGCAGCAGATCGCCGATGTCGTGGGCCCGCTGCGCGACGCCGCCCGCGCCCTGCCCCAGGATCGTCGCTATCTGGTCACCTCCGAAGGCGCCTTTAGCTATCTGGCCCGCGATTTCGGCCTGACCGAGATGTATCTCTGGCCCATCAACGCCGAAGGCCAGGGCACGCCCCAGCAGGTCCGTGCCCTGATCGACGCCATGCGTGACACCGGCGCGCCGGTGATCTTCTCGGAAAGCACTATCTCGGACCGTCCGGCGCGCAGCATCGCAGCGGAAACCGGGGCGGACTATGGCGGCGTCCTCTATGTGGACAGCCTGTCGGACACGGACGGGCCGGTGCCGACCTATCTGGACCTGCTGCGGGTCACGTCGCAGACCATCGTGGACGCGCTGGCCGATGGCTGACCCTCAAACCCAGCGCGACCCCCTGGGCATCGAGGTCGGCGACCTGACGGTTGCCTATCGCAACGGCCACCGCGCCTTGGCGCAGGCCAGCTTCACCGTGCCGCAGGGCTCGGTCACCGCGCTGGTCGGCGTGAACGGCGCGGGAAAATCGACGCTGTTCAAGGCGCTGATGGACCTGCTGCCCCATGCCACGGGTCAGGTGCGCATCCTGGGCCTGACCGTGCGCCAGGCCCTGTCGCGCAACCTGGTCGCCTATGTCCCACAGGCGGAGGAGGTCGACTGGACGTTCCCCGTGCTGGTGCGCGACGTGGTGATGATGGGTCGCTACGGCCATATGGGCTTCCTGCGCCGGGCCCGCCCTGCCGATCGACAGGCGGTAACCGACGCACTGGCCCGCGTCGGACTGACCGATTACGCCACCCGCCAGATCGGCGAACTGTCCGGCGGCCAGAAAAAGCGCGTCTTCCTGGCCCGCGCGCTGGCGCAGGAGGCGCGGGTAATCCTGCTGGACGAACCCTTCACCGGCGTCGACGTGCAGACCGAACAGACGATCATCACGCTTCTGCGCCAGATGCGCGACGAAGGCCGGGTGATGCTGGTCTCGACCCATGACCTGGGCTCGGTCCCCGAATATTGCGACCGCGTTGTGCTGGTCAAAGGCACAGTGCTGGCCTTCGGCCCGACCGAGACGACCTTCACCCCCGCCAACCTGCGCCAGGCCTTTGGCGGCACGCTGCGCCATTTCATGCTGGGCGGCACCGACCTGCATGCCGACGCGGACGCGCGCAACGTGGACGTCTTCACCGACGACGAACGCCCGCTGATCTTCTACGACGACCGTCACCGGACGGGGGGCGGCGCATGAGCATTTCTCCTTTGCGCCAATACCCTGCGGGGGTGCGGGGGCGCAAAACCCCCGCGCGCGCCCCCCGATGATCGACCTGGCCCTGACGCCCTTCACCTATGGCTACATGGCGACCGCGATCTGGGTCTCGGCCCTGGTCGGGGGCGTCTGCGCGTTCCTCTCGGCCTACCTGATGCTCAAGGGGTGGAGCCTGATCGGCGACGCGCTGTCCCATTCCATCGTGCCGGGCGTGGCGGGGGCCTACATGCTGGGCCTGCCCTTCGCGCTTGGCGCGTTCCTGTCGGGTGGACTTGCGGCGCTGACCATGCTGTTCCTGAACACCCGCACGGGGCTCAAACAGGACGCGATCATCGGCCTGATCTTCACCGGCTTCTTCGGCATCGGGCTGTTCATGGTGTCTCTGAACCCGGTCGCGGTGGACCTGCAGGCGATCACCATGGGCAACATCCTGGCCATCGCGCCGGGCGACGTGATCCAGCTGGTGCTGATCTCGACCGTCTCGCTGGCGATCCTTCTGATGAAATGGCGCGACCTGATGGTGGTCTTCTTCGATGAGGTCCACGCCCGCACCATCGGCCTGCATCCGAACCGCATGAAGGCGCTGTTCTTCACCCTGCTGGCGGCCTCGACCGTGGCGGCGATGCAGACCGTCGGCGCCTTCCTGGTCATCGCCCTGGTGGTGACGCCGGGGGCCACGGCCTATCTGCTGACCGACCGCTTTCCGCGGCTGATCGTGATCTCGGTCGTGATCGGCACGACGACCTCGGCCATCGGCGCCTATGCCAGCTTCTTCCTGGACGGGGCCACGGGCGGCATCATCGTGACGCTGCAGACGCTGATCTTCCTGGCGGCCTTCGTCTTCGCCCCCACCCACGGGCTGCGCGCCACGCGCCGCCGCGCCCGCGATGCCGTGCGGACGCAGCCATGAATGCGCTGATCCTGCCCTTCACCTTTCCCGTCATGGCGGACGCTGCGCTGATCGCGGTGATCGTGGCGGTGCCCGCCGCGCTCCTGTCCTGCTTTCTGGTCCTCAAGGGCTGGGCGCTGATGGGCGACGGGATCAGCCACGCGGTCCTGCCGGGCATCGTGCTGGCCTATGCGATGGGCGTGCCGCTGCTGGTCGGGGCCTTCGCGGCGGGCATGGTCTGCACGCTGTCGTCGGGCTGGCTGGACGCCAACAGCCGCATCAAGTCCGACACCGCGCTTGGCGTGGTCATGGCAGGCATGTTCGCCGTCGGCCTGATCCTGTTCACGGTCTTTCCGCCCGGGGTGCATCTGGACCATATCCTGTTCGGCAACATTCTCGGCATCGGGCCGGGCGATTTTGCCCAAGCCCTGCCCATCGCCGCCGTGGTGACGCTGGCGCTGCTGCTCAAATGGCGGGATTTCGCGCTGCTGGCCTTCGATCCGGTGCAGGCGCGGGTGTCGGGCCTGCAGGTAGGCTGGCTGCACTACGGGATGCTGGCGATGATCGCGGCGTCGGTCGTGGCGATGCTGTCGGCGGTGGGGATCATCCTGGCCGTGGGGCTGCTGATCGCGCCCGGCGCCATCGCCTTCCTGCTGACCCGCCGCCTGGCCGTGATGATGGCGCTGGCCACCGCCATCGCGGTGGCCAGCGCGCTGGCGGGCATCTGGGCCAGCTTCTGGCTGGACAGCGCGCCCGCCCCCACGATCATCGTGATCCTGACCGCGGTCTTCGTTCTGGCCTTTGCCTGGCGGCAGATGGCGCCCCGCGTGTGAACGGCGGCGCCTGACCCCTTTCCCGCCCCGCGCGGACATGCCAGCATGGTTGCGCCATCAGGAGGATCCCCCATGCTGCCGCCCCGCACCGACTTTCCCGCAGGTTTCACCTTCGGCGCCGCCACCTCGGCCTATCAGATCGAGGGCACGGCCGGCGCGGGCCTGTCGCATTGGGACACCTTTGCCGCCACGCCCGGCAACATCATGGATGACAGCGACGGCAGCCGCGCCTGCGATCACCTGCGGCTGTGGCCGCAGGACCTGGACCTGATCCGCGACGCAGGCTTTGACGGCTACCGCTTTTCGACCTCCTGGGCGCGGGTGATGCCGGACGGGGTGACGGTGAACCCCGATGGTCTGGATTTCTACGACAAGCTGGTCGACGGCATGCTGGAACGCGGCCTGAAGCCCTTCCTGACCTATCACCACTGGGATCTGCCCGCGGCGCTGTCGTCGCAGGGCGGCTGGCAGAACCGCGACATCGCGCAGCGTTTCGCGGACCTGTGCACCACGATCAACGCCCGCATCGGCGACCGCGTGGCATCGGCCGCCACCCTGAACGAGCCTTGGTGCATCGCCTGGCTGTCGCATTTCCTCGGCCACCACGCCCCCGGCCTGCGTGACATCCGCGCCGCCAGCCGCGCCATGCACCACGTCCTGCTGGCGCATGGCACCGCGATGCAGGCGCTGCGGGCGGATGGCGCCACGAACCTGGGCATCGTGCTGAACTTCGAGACCAGCCACCCCGCCGACACCACCGCCGAGGCGGAACAGGCGGCAGAGACGCAGGACGCGATCTATAACCAGTGGTTCATCCGCGCGCTGATGGGCCAGGGATACCCGGACGCCGCGCTGGCCGGGATCGGGCCGCATCTGCCAGACCGCTGGCAGGACGACATGGACCTGATCGCGCAGCCGCTGGACTGGCTGGGGGTCAACTACTACACCCGGCGCCTGTACACCCGGAACGACGGGCTGTGGCCCCACGCCTCCGAGGTGCCGGGCCCCCTGCCCAAGACCCAGATGGACTGGGAGATCCGCCCCGAGGGCCTGACCGAATTCCTGACCCGCCTGGCGCGCGACCACACCGGCAACCTGCCGCTGTATGTCACCGAGAACGGCATGGCCTCCGAGGTGCCGACCGACGATCAGGCCCGCATCCGGTTCATCGGCGATCACCTGCGCGCGACCAAGGCGGCGATGGATCAGGGCGTGGACGTGCGCGGGTTCTTCTACTGGTCGCTGCTGGACAATTACGAATGGGGCTGGGGATACGGCCCGCGCTTCGGCCTGGTCCATGTGGACTATGACACGATGGTGCGGACCCCCAAGGCCAGCTGGCACGCGTTCCGCGAAATGCTAACCTAACGCGCCAGGATCATCCCCGCCGCCTTGTCCGCGATCATCGTGACCGGTGCATGGGTGTTGCCCGACACGATCGCGGGCATCACCCCGGCATCGGCGATGCGCAGGCCCGACAGCCCGTGCACGCGCAGCTGCGCATCGACCACGGCCATCGGGTCCGACCCCATGCGCGTCGTGCCGACCGGGTGGAAGATGGTCGTGCCGACCTCTCCCGCCGCCTGCGCCAGATCGGCGTCGCTTTGTAGATGCGCGCCCGGCTTGTGCTCCTCGGGCGCGAATTCGGCCATGCGGGCGGTCGCCATCAGGCGGCGCGCATGGCGCAGGCTGTCGATGGCCACCTGTCGGTCGCCCTCGGTCGTCAGATAGCGCGGCGCGATGGCGGGGGCCGTCCGGGGATCGGGCGCGGTGATGTGCACGGACCCCGTGCTTTCGGGCCGCAGATTGCAGACCGACACCGTCAGCCCCGAAAAATCGTCCAGCGGGTCGCCGAACTTGCCCAGGGACAACGGCTGCACGTGATATTCGATGTTGGGCGTGTCGAACGCATCGGACGATTTCGCGAATATCCCCAGCTGGCTGGGCGCCATCGCCATCGGCCCCGTCCGACGCAACGCGTATTCCAGCGCGATGCCGGCCTTGCCCCAGATCGTTCGCGCCCGGTCGTTCAGCGTCCGCGCGCCGCGGATGCGGAACACGGTGCGCAGCTGCAGGTGATCCTGCAGGTTCTCGCCCACCCCCGGCAGGGCATGGACTGGCGCGATGCCCAGGGCCGCCAGGCGATCCGGCTGTCCGATGCCCGACAGTTCCAGCAGCGCGGGCGAATTGATCGCGCCCGCGGCCAGGATCACCTCGCCCCGCGCGCGCGCCAGCCGGCGCTGGCCGTGCTGGTCGAACAGGACGCCCGTGACGCGACGGCCGTCCATCTGCAGGCGCAGGACCTGGGCATCCGTCTCGATCCGCAGGTTGGGGCGGCCGCGGGCGGGGTTCAGGAAGGCCTTCCTTGCGTTCCAGCGGATGCCCTTGCGCTGCGTGACCGGAAAATAGCCGACGCCCAGGTTGTCGCCCCGGTTGAAGTCGGGGTTGGCGGGCAGGCCCAGCTCCTGCGCGGCCTGGGCCACCGCGTCCAGGATCGGCCAGCGCAGCCGCTGCTGTTCGACCCGCAATTCGCCCTGATCGCCGTGGATGTCGCAGGCCGGTTCGTAATGGCGCTCCGTCGCGCGGAAATGCGGCAGCACGTCGGACCAGGACCAGCCCGCATTGCCCATCTGCCGCCAGCGGTCGTAATCGGCCGCCTGCCCGCGCATGTAGATCATGCCGTTGATTGACGAACACCCGCCCAGAACGCGCCCGCGCGGATAGTTCAGGCGCCGCCCGTTCAGACCGGGTTCCGGTTCTGTCTGATAGCACCAGTCCAGCGTCGGGTTGCCCATCGCATAGAGATAGCCCACCGGCACATGCACCCAGAAGCGGTTGTCATGCCCCCCCGCCTCCAGCAGCAGGACCCGGTTCGCGGGATCGGCCGACAGCCGGTTCGCCAGCACGCACCCGCCCGAGCCCGCGCCCACGATGATATAGTCGTAATCCCCGAAATCCTGCATGCCGATCCTCCGTCCCGGTGGCGACGCTAGTGGCACGGCCGCGCGGGGACAAGCGGTCGCGGTTGCGGGCGAGGGCCGGGCGCGGTATCTGCTGGGGGCCTTGGGTGCCACGGGAAGGACCGTCATGATCGTCATTGCAGCCGTCATCATCGGTGCCATCCTGGGCTGGCGCCGCGCCGGCCAGCTGGGCGGCACGCGCGCCGACCGCATCCAGTATGCGGTGGCATTCGCGCTTGGCCTGGCCATGATCGGCGTCGTCGCCACGATCATCGTTCATCGGATGAGCTGATGTTCCTGCCCTTTCTGGACAATCTGCGCAGGCACGGGGTTCCCGTCTCGCTGCGGGAATGGCTGGATCTGATGGAGGGCATGGGCGCCGGCCTGGACGGCATGACGGCCGAGGGGTTCCACGGCCTGGCCCGGCTGGTGCTGGTCAAGGACGAACGCCATATCGACCGCTTCGACCGCGCGTTCTCGGACACGTTCTCGGGGCTTGAGCAGGTCGATGTCGGCGACCTGCTGGACCCCCGCGCCCTGCCCGAGGGGTGGCTGGAGAAGCTGGCCGAAAAGCTGCTGTCGGACGACGAAAAGGCGCATGTCCAGGGCCTGGGCAGCCTGCAGGCGCTGATGGAGACGCTGCGCAAGCGGCTGGCCGAACAGCAGGGGCGCCATCAGGGCGGCAACAAGTGGGTCGGCACCGCGGGCACCTCGCCCTTCGGTGCCTATGGCTACAACCCCGAAGGCGTGCGCATCGGCCAGGACGGCAGCCGCCACCGCCGCGCCGTCAAGGTCTGGGACAAGCGCGAGTTCCGCGACTTCGACGACACCGCCGAACTGGGCACCCGCAACATCAAGGTCGCGCTGAAGCGGTTGCGCCAATGGGCCCGCCACGGCGCCGCGGACGAGCTGGACCTGCCCGGCACGATCCGCGCCACTGCCGATCACGGCTATATCGACGTGCAGACGCGGCCCGAACGGCGCAACGCGGTCAAGGTGCTGCTGTTCCTGGATGTGGGCGGCAGCATGGATGACCATATCCGCGTCGTGGACGAGCTGTTCAGCGCTGCCCGCGCCGAATTCAAGCACATGCAGCATTTCTATTTCCACAACTGCCTGTACGAAGGTGTCTGGACCGACAACCGCCGCCGGTGGGACGCGCAGACGCCCACCTGGGACGTGCTGCACCGCTATGGCCGCGACTACAAATGCATCGTGGTGGGCGACGCGTCGATGTCGCCCTACGAGATCGCGGTGCCGGGCGGGGCCAACGAACACTGGAACCCCGAAGCCGGGCAGGTCTGGCTGCAGCGCCTTGCCGGGGCCTGGCCCGACCACGCCTGGCTGAACCCCGTCCCCGAGGCGCATTGGCGCCACACGCAGTCCATCGGCATGGTGCGGCAGATCTTTCCCGACCGGATGCTGCCCCTGACGCTGGACGGGCTGACGCGCGCCATGCGGATGCTGAGATGATCGCCGATCTGGCCGCCCTGCTGCCGGTCTGGGGGCCGTGGCTGGTGGGGGCGATGGCGTTCCTGTCCTGCATGATGGTCCCGGTGCCGACCTCGGCGGTGCTGGTGGCGGCGGGGGCGCTGACGGGGACCGGGCACCTGGACCTGGGGCTGATCGGCGCAGGCGCGGTGCTGGGGGCCAGCGCGGGCGACGCGGCGGCGTTCCTGCTGGCGCGCCGGATGCGGCCGTGGCTGATGCGCGGCAGGCGGGGGGCGATCCTGGCGCGGGCGCAGGCGCTGATCGCCCGGCGCGGCGCGGGAGCGGTGTTCCTGTCGCGCTGGCTGGTCACGCCGCTTGGTCCGGCCACCAATTACGTCGCCGGGGCCACGGGGGTGTCGCTGGCGCGGTTCATGGCCGCCTCGGTCCCCGGAGAGGCGATCTGGGCCACGCTGCATCTGGGCGCGGGGCATCTGGCCGGGCGCGGCTTTCGCGGGGACGAGGCCGCGGCGCTCAAGGCACTTGCGGCGGCCGCGGTGCTGGCTGCGGCAATCTGGGCGGGGCGCAGGCTCTGGCATCGGCGGTCCGGCGCCGCCATATAAGGGCCATGATGCGTTACCTGCCCTTCATCCTGCTGGCGCTGTACCTGGTCGCGATGTGGTTCTTTTCCGCATGGCGTCTGCGCCAGGAGCTGAACCAGAAGGCCACGCCCCTGACCCATCCGCGCCTGACGCCCATGCTGGACCGGCTTGGCCGCGCGATGGACCTGCCCCCGATCCGCGCCCATGTCTATGAGATCGAGCCGGTGAACGGCCTTGCCGCCCCCGACGGGCGCATCTTCCTGACCCGCGGCTTTCTGCGCAAGCTGGACGCCGAAGAGGTCACGCCCGAGGAACTGGCCAGCGTCATCGCGCACGAACTGGGCCATGTCAGCCTGGGCCATTCGCGCCGCCGGATGATCGATTTCGCAGGCCAGAACGCGATCCGCATGGCGCTGGCCGGGGTGCTGGGGCGCATCCTGCCGGGCATCGGCGCCTGGATCGCCAACCTGATCGCGACCGCCGTCGCCGCCCGCCTGTCGCGCCAGGACGAGTTCGAGGCTGACCGCTTCGCCAGCGCCCTGATGATCAAGGCGGGCCTTGGCACCGCCCCGCAGAAATCGCTGTTCCGCAAGCTGGACCGCCTGACCGGCAGCGGTGGCGCAGGCGCCCCCGCATGGTTCCTGTCCCACCCCCCCGCCGCCCGCCGCATCGCCGCGATCGAGGCGCACGAGGCACGCTGGCGCGGCTGACCGGGTCTTGCCGCGGCGGCATTTCCACCTAAGGTGGTGCCGGACAGTCAAGGGCCCCCATGACCGCACAGTTCCGCCGCCACGTCCTGTACCTGCCGGGTTTCGACCCCATCCCGCCGCGCCGCTATCGCGAGCTGTATCGGCGCGAGGCCGCGGGTCAGGCGCGGATTTCAGGCCACCGGCTGCGCATCACCAAGGCGCAGGCGCAGGGCTTTGCCTGGGCCGTCCACGGCCGGGTCGAGGGTCGCGACACCACCACCGTGATCGAGGTCGCGCTGTGGTCCGACATCGTTCAGGCCTCGATGCGGCAGGGCATCGCGGGGACGTTCGCACAGCTGGCGCGGACGTCCTGGACCTATATCGCGACGGGCACCCTGTCGCGGCTGATGCGGTTGCGGCGCGGGCCGGTCATCGCGGCGCTTTATCCCATCGCGGTGCTGCTGGCACAGCTGGCGCTGGCTTTGCTGGCTGGGGGGCTGACGGCGTGGCTGGTCGGCGGCTGGCCCGGCCTGCCCGTGGGGCTGGCGGTGGCATGGGGCGTGCTGGTCCTGGGGCGACGGCTGGATCATCGGCTGTTCGCCTATTACCTGATGCACGATTACGCGTTCACCGCGCGCCATCGCGGCGCCTATCCCCCCGCGCTGGAGGACCGGCTGGCCCAGTTCCGCGCCCGCCTGACGGCGATCCTGGACGACGGACCGGACGAGGTGCTGGTCGTCGGCCATTCCTCGGGCGCCTATCTGGCCGTGTCGCTGATGGCCGATCTGCTGCGCGAACGTGCCGACCCCGGCCCGGCGCTGTCGCTGCTGACGCTTGGGCACGTGGTGCCGATGGCGGCGTTCCTGCCCGATGCCGGGCGGCTGCGCGACGATCTGGGCTGGCTGGCGCGCAGCGACGGGTTGTTCTGGCTGGACGTGACGGCGCCGGGCGATGCCTGCTGTTTCGCGCTGTGCGATCCGGTGGCGGTCTGCGGACAGGCCGGCCCGGACCAGCGCTGGCCGCTGGTGATTTCGGCGGCGTTCACGCACACGCTGTCGCCGGACCGGCAGGCCGCGTTGAGGAACCGATGGTTCAAGCTGCACTTCCAGTATCTGTGCGCCTTTGATCGGCCGGGCGATTACGACTATTTCGCGATCACCGCCGGGCCGCGGACACTGGCGCAGCGGTTCGCCGGGCGCAAGCCGTCGCCGGGGCGGATCACCCGGCCCGTGGGCGCGCGATGACGCCCCGCCCCCAGGGCGCACAGGGCCGCGGGACGCTGCGCGGGCTGATCCGCGGGTTCAGGCGCGACCTGCTGGGCGCGCTGCCGGAACGCCTGTACGGCGCGTGGATGGCGGAATTCCGCAGTCCGGTGATCCACAGCTTCTTCTGCAACGACCCTGCGCTGATCCGGCTGATCCTGCAGGATCGGCCGGGCGATTTCCCGAAATCGAACCGCATGCGCGAGGGTCTGGCGCCGTTGTTGGGCAACGGCGTCTTCATCGCGAACGGCGCGGACTGGGCGCGCCAGCGGCGCATCATCGACCCGGCGTTTGACGGCGGCCGCCTGCGCGACAGCTTTCCCGCCGTGCTGGCCGCCGCGCGCGCGGCCAGCCAGCGGCTGACGGCGGGAGTACAGGACATCGAGCCGCAGGCCGCCCATGCCGCCGCCGACGTGATCTTTCGCACGCTGTTCTCGATGCCCGTCGAACACCGCATTGCGACGGACGTGTTCGAGGCGTTCCGCGACCATCAGGCCGCTCAACCCCTGGTGAACCTGGCGGCCCTACTGCCCCTGCCCGCCTGGATGCCGAGGCCCCATTCGCGCCGCACCCGCGTCACGGCCACGCGCATTCGCGGGCTGATCGGCGATCTGGTGCGCGAGCGTCGCGGGGCCATCGCAGCGGGCACGGCGCCCGACGATCTGGCCACGCGGATCATGACAACCCCAGACCCCGACACCGGCACGCCGTTTTCCGAAGCCGAGATGATCGACCAGGTCGCGGTCATGTTCCTGGCCGGGCACGAGACCAGTGCCTCGGTCCTGGCCTGGGCGCTGTGGTTGCTGGCCGCCCATCCCGACTGGCAGGACCGCGTGGCGGCAGAGGCCGCGACCCTGGACGACTTCGCCAGCGTCGGCGGGTTGCGCGCCACGCGTGCCGTGTTCCGCGAGGCGCTGCGCCTGTATCCGGCCGTTGCGATGTTCGTGCGCGAGGCCACCGCCCCCGAGACGTTCCGCGACCGGCCCGTGCCGCGCGGGGCGCAGCTGGTCATCTCTCCGTGGCATCTGCACCGGCACAACCGGCTGTGGGACCGGCCGGATGATTTCGACCCCGCCCGGTGGGACACGCCGGAGGGCAAGGCCAGCGCCCGCGCGGCGTTCCTGCCGTTCTCGGCCGGGCCGCGCGCCTGCCCCGGCGCGGGGCTGGCGATGGTCGAGGGGGTGGTGATGCTGGCCGCGATCACCGCGCGGTGGCGGCTGGAGGTGACCGACCGCCAGCCGATGCCCATCGCCCGGCTGACGATCCGGGCGCGCGACGGCATCTGGGTCAGGCTGACGCCGCGCTAAGGCGCAGCGCGCCTCAGCGGAACAGCACCAGCGATCCGGGCGACCAAGCCAACCGGGTCCGCGTCCCGACCTCCTGCACGTCGCGGCCAAAGACGTTGCGCATCGAGATGCGGACCGTGCGCGACTTGCCGTCGCCCCGCGCCACGCCGTCCAGGCGCAGGTCGTAATAGGTCATGTCGCCGTAATAGACGACCTCGTCGATGGTGGCGTTGGTCTCGCGTGGCTGCGTGTGGGTCGCGCCCGGACCGACCAGGGTCATCGTCTCGGGACGGAAACCGATCACGGCACCTGCATCGTCGGGATTGGCGCGACTGACCTGGCGTTCGGGCAGCTCGACCGTACCCAGGCCCGCGACATCGACGGTGACCGTGCCGCCCTCCTCGGACAGGATCGTGGCAGGCAGAAAGTTCATCACCCCGATGAAATCCGCGACCCGGCGCGTGGCCGGGCGGGCATACAGCGCCTCGGGGCCGTCCAGTTGGGCGATCTCTCCCTCGAACATGACAGCGATGCGGTCGGACATGACCAGCGCCTCCTCCTGGTCGTGGGTGACCAGGACGAAGGTGATGCCGACCTGACGCTGCAGCTTGATCAGCTCGACCTGCATCTGCTCGCGCATCTTGCGGTCCAGGGCCGACAGCGGCTCGTCCAGAAGCAGCACCTTGGGCTTGAGGATCAGCGCGCGGGCCAGTGCCACCCGCTGCCGCTGGCCGCCCGACAGGGCATGCGCGGATCGCGCGCCGTATCCCTTGAGGCCGACCATGGCCAGCGCCTCCTCGACCGCGGCGGCCTTTTCGGCCTTGCTGCGCGGATCGCGGCGCAGGCCGAAGGCCACGTTCTCGGCGACGGTCAGATGCGGGAAGATGGCATAGGACTGGAACACCATGTTGGTGGGCCGCTTGTTCGCGGGCACCTCCTCCATGCGCTTGCCGCCGATCAGGATGGCGCCGTCGCTGATGTCCTCGAAGCCCGCGATGGTGCGCAGAAGCGTGGTCTTGCCGCAGCCCGACGGGCCCAGCAGGGAAAAGAACTCTCCGGCCCGGATGGTCAGGTCGATCCCGCGTAGCGCGTGATAGTCGCCGTAATACTTGTGGACGCCCTGACATTCGATCATCGGCTTGGCTTCGGTCACATCAACCCTCCGGTGGGCTTGCCGCCGATGCGGGCATTGCCCCGGCGGCGGAAATATTCGCCGATCGCCAGAAGGACGATCGACAGGATCACCAGCACCGTGCCCAACGCCATGATGACGGGGATCGCGCGCGGAAAACGCAGCTGGCTGAAGATGTAGGTGGGCAGCGTCGGTTCGTTCCCCGCCAGGAAGAAGGCCAGGATGAACTCGTCCAAACTGATGGTGAAGCTGATCAGCAGCGCGCTGATGATGCCCGGCATGACCAAGGGCAGCGTGACCAGACGGAACGCGCCCCACTTGCTCTCGCCCAGGTCATAGGCCGCCTCCTCCAGGCTGCGGTCCAGCGACGAGAAGGCGGTGGTCAGCACCGCGATGGCATAGGGCATGCAGATCAGCGTGTGCCCCGCGATGACCGTCATCAGGGACAGCTGCACCCCCATGCCCAGCAATACGACCAGCAGCGACATGGCCACGATGATTTCCGGCAGCACCATGGGCAGCATGATGAACCCCATCATCCCGCCCTTGCCCGGAAACACGAAGCGGGTCGACGCGCGCGCCGCGAAGATGCCAAAGCAGGTGGCCAGGATGGACGAGGCCACCGCCACGGTCAGCGAATTGGTCAGCGCCCGGCGCAGCGTCGCGTCCGCCCACATCTGCCGGAACCAGTCGGTCGTCACCCCCTGCAGCGGAAAGGCGATGATCGTGCCCGAGTTGAACGCGAACATCGGCAGCAGGATGATCGGCGCATACAGGAACAGCAGATAGAAGATGGCATAGGCCTGCAGGCCGCGTCCCTGGCGGTTCATTGGCGCACCTTCAGGAAGCGGCGGTTGAGGAACAGGAAGACCAGGCTGACCACCGCCACGATGGCCATGGCCGTCACCGCCAGCGCCGATCCCAGGGGCCGGTTGTCCAGCGCCAGCATCTGGACCTGGATCAGGTTGGCGATCATCGGGATCTTGCCGCCGCCGATGACCTCGGGCGTGACATAGTCGCCGATGGTCGGGATGAAGACGATCAGCACCGCCGCGATGACGCCCGGCATCGCCAGGGGCAGCGTCACCCGCCAGAAGGTCATCAGCCGGCTTTCTCCCAGATCGCGCCCGGCCTCCAGCAGGGAGCGGTCGATCTTCTCCAGCGCGACGAAGATCGGCAGGATCGCGAAGGGCGCATAAGCATGGGCCAGCGTCAGCACGATCGCGTTGGTGTTGTAGAGGATGAAGGTCAGCGGCTCGTCGATGACGCCAAGCCCCGTCAGGGACGAGTTGATGACGCCGTTGTACCCCAGGATCACCTTCCACAGGAACACCCGGATCAGATAGCTGGTCCAGAAGGGTATCGTGATGAGGAACAGCCACATGGCCTTCTTTTCGGGCCGCACGCAGAAGCTGACGTAATAGGCGACCGGAAAGGCCATCACCACGGTCGCCAGCGTCACGATGGCCGCCACGACCAGCGACCGCAGCATCACCGTCCGCACGATCGGGTCGGTCAGCACCTGGGTATAATTGTCCAAGGTGAAGTCGCGGATGATCTCAAGATAGCCGTCGGTCAGGAAGCTGTAGGCCAGGATGGTCAGCAGCGGCGCCGCCAGGATCACCAGCGCATACAGGAACGGCGGCGCGATCAGCGACAGCCCGGCCCGTGCCTGGTCGTCGAACTTGGCCTTTGCCATGGCGATCCCCTTCCGTCCGCCCCGCCGGGCCTTTCGCAATTGCTGTCACAGGCCGCGCGCGAGGAAAAGAGGTTTCTAGCCCGCCTAGCGCCACCAATGCCCGGTCAGCGCAAGCCGCGCCAGCGATGCGCGCCGCTGAAATGGCGTGATCGCGGTGGTGGCCTCGAACGGATCGGTGCGCCCGGCCATGATCTCGGACAGCAGGCGCGGCACGCGGGGGCCGGGATACAGCGCAGCCGCCGCCCGGCGCGGCAGCTTGCGGTGCATCCGTGCGGCCATGCGCAGCCCGTCGCGCGCCTGTTCCGCCAAGGCCCGCGCGTCCTCGGGGCGGGCCGGTTCCAGCCCCAGCCGGACTGCCTGCAATTGCGGCAGCGCGCGCAGCCACGCGGCCAGACCGGCACCGCGGGCCTGATGGGCCACGATCTCTCGCGTGCCTTCGGGCGCGCCGCAGAGGCGCGCGGCGGTCCACATCAGCGCGCCCGCCGTCGCGTAGACATAGGCCAGCACCGCCTGCGGCCCGTCAAAGGGCTGGCGTTCGCAATCCCTGCGCCGTGCTTCGGCCAGGTCCGACAGGGCGCCCGCGTCGGTCCCCCAAGCCTCCCACAGGGGCGTCAGCACGTCGTGCAGCGGGGGCGCGGTGCCCTGCCCCATCTCGTCCAGGCGGTCGATCCACCATTGCAGCCGCATCTCGGCCAGCATCGGCTCGGCCGACTGGAACGGCGCGCGGGCGATCTCCAGGTTCAGCGCATAGAGCGTGACCAGCGCCGGACGGTCCGCCGCCTCGGCCACCAGCACCGCGCCGAACCGGTCGGGGTCATGCTGGCGCAGCGCCTCGGTGCAGGCCTCCAGAGTCATGAAGCTAGACCGTCCAAGATCGACTCATCGAAATCGCCCGGGATGGTAAATGAGGACGGTGCGCCGGGCGTATCACGGATCTCAATACCTGCATCCACCAACGCTTTCCGAATTCGATCGGCTGTCGCAAAGTCCTTGACCCGCTTGGCCTCATCTCGGGCAAACAATACGGCAGCGACACGTTCGCGGGCGGGGTGATCGCCAACGCTCCCTACACCCAATCGGGCGATGCTTCCGATTTCATCCCAATCCGACACGAAGCCCATCAATTCCAACGATGCGGCGAACGGTGCCATTTGCACAGCGCTGTCGCTGGTTGGGAACTTATGCAATGCGGCCATTGCCTCCGCTGCGTTTAAGTCATTAGCAAGTGCATTAACGACGGCATCCAAGGGCTTCCAGACGCCGCCGTTTTTTAGAACGTCTATCATCCGGCGACTATAGCCCGCCTTTACAAGAGCGAAAAACCACTCTTCGATATGCCGTTCGGCCTCCTGCGCCTTGGCCTCAGTCCAATCCATCGGCTTGCGGTAATGCGTGGACAGCATGACGAAGCGGATCACCTCGCCGGGCACGCCCCGGTCCAGCAGGTCGCGTACGGTGAAGAAGTTGCCCAGGGACTTGGACATCTTCTTGCCTTCGACCTGCAGCATCTCGTTGTGCAGCCAGACATTGGCGAAACCCGCGCCAGGATGGGTGCAGCAACTCTGTGCGATCTCGTTCTCGTGGTGCGGGAACTGCAGGTCGATGCCGCCGCCGTGGATGTCGAAATGCGGCCCTAGCAGCGCCGCCGACATGGCCGAGCATTCGATGTGCCAACCCGGACGCCCCCGGCCCCAAGGGCTGTCCCAGCCCGGCAGATCGTCCGAGGACGGCTTCCACAGCACGAAATCCATCGGGTCGCGCTTGAAGGGCGCCACCTCGACCCGCGCGCCCGCGATCATGTCGTCGACCGAACGGCCCGACAGCGTGCCGTAGTCGGCAAAGGACCGCACGTCGAACAGCACATGCCCCTCTGCCTCATAGGCATGGCCCTTGGCGATCAGGTCGGCGGTCATCGCGATCATCTGGCCGACATAGGCGGTCGCCCGCGGCTCGTGGTCCGGACGCGCCGCGCCAAGCGCGTCCATGTCGGCGTGATACCAGCCGATCGTCTCCTCGGTCCGCTCGGCGATCAGCGCCTCCAGGGACAGGTCGGAACCGGCCGCACGGCGGCGCTGCGCCTCGGCGTTGATCTTGTCGTCGACATCGGTGAAATTGCGCACATAGGTGACCGCACGGTCGCCGTATTCATGCCGCAGCAGCCGCACCAGCAGGTCGAACACCAGGACCGGCCGGGCATTGCCCAGATGGGCGCGGTCATAGACGGTGGGTCCACACAGATACAGACGCACGTTGGCCGGGTCGATGGGGACGAACTCCTCCTTGCGGCGGGTGCGGGTGTTGGTCAGCCTGATCTGCGTCATGATGCGGCCCTTTTGGCAAGCGTGGCCAAGGGTCTATCGCATCGCGCCCTGGCTTTCCACCCAGGCAATCTGGCGCGGCAGCGATTGCGATGCCAGATCATAGCCCCGCAGAATCGTGGCCCGCGCCGCCTTGCGGATCGCCGCCGCCTGCGGATCGCCCGCCAATCCGCGGATCAGGGCCGCCGACAGGGCCGCCCCGTCAAAGAACGGCACCAACCGCCCGTTCACCCCGTCGGTGATCAGCTCGCGCACCGGATCGGTATCGGACGCCACGACATACCCCCCGGCCGCCATCGCCTCGGTCAGCGACCAGGACAGCACGAACGGATAGGTCAGATAGCAATGCACCCGCGCGACCTGCATCAGCGACAGATAGTCGCCATAGGGCACGCGGCCCAGGAAATGCACCCGCGACAGGTCCAGCCGGGCGCCGACCTCCGCCAGCAGCTTGTCCTTCCAGCTTTTCGCATCGCGCGGCTTGGCGCCATAGCTGGTGCCCTCGGCGCCGACCAGGACCACCTGCGCGTCGGGGCGCGCCGCCAGCACGTCGGGCAATGCCCGCATCAGCACGTGAAACCCGCGGTAAGGCTCCAGAGAACGGGACACGAAGGACAGCACCTCGTCCCCCGCGCGCAGGATCGTGCCGCCCGGAAGGGTCAGGCGGGCCGCGGGATCGGGGGCCACGCGGGCGGTGTCGATGCCGTCATGGATGACGGTGATCTTGCCGCGCAGCTCGGGCGGAAAGCTGTCGGCCTGATAACGGGTGGGCGCGATGGCCGCATCGGCCTGCACCATCGCCTGGACCAGATGCGCCGAC
The DNA here is from genome assembly GCF_000967735.1 of Paracoccus sp. S4493. Taxonomy (NCBI): domain Bacteria; kingdom Pseudomonadati; phylum Pseudomonadota; class Alphaproteobacteria; order Rhodobacterales; family Paracoccaceae; genus Paracoccus; species Paracoccus sp. S4493. Next base: position 48,423 of record NZ_JXYF01000020.1, on the reverse strand, counting down.
CGCGCGACGGTCATGAAGCGCACCTCGTCCCGGTCGGGGCTGATCTCGGGGTCGAAGCCCACGTCGTGGCCGCGGGTGCGGTACATCAGCTCGGCATAGACCAGCAGGCGCGCGTGGGGCCAGATCTCCTTCAGGAACAGCGTCTCTCCCCAGCCCGGATGGCCGATGACGATGTCGGGGTGAAACCCGTGCCGGTCGCGCAGCGCACGCGCCCCCCGCGCCGCCAGCAGGCCGCGTTCCGCATGGTCCGCATAGGTCCGGCCCAGGGCGCTGTCGGTCTGCACCGCCGCCGGCGCCTTGTAGCGCAGGGTCCGGATCGGGCTGGGCCGCTGGTTGTTCTCATCCGTCAGGGCCAGGACCTGGTGGCCGCGCGCGGCCAGGGCCGGGGCCAGATGCGGAAACTGGCCCGGAAAGTTCTGGTGGACGAACAGGATCTTCATTCTTGGATCGGAAAGGCCGCGCGCAGCAGGGCGCGGGTGTAATCCTGCCGGGGCGCGTCAAAGATCTGCGCGACGCTGCCATGTTCGACGACCTCTCCGGCGCGCATGACCATGATGTGATGCGCCATCGCGCGCACCACGCGCAGATCATGGCTGATGAACAGGTAGGCCAGCCCGTATTTCCGCTGCAGGTCGCGAAGCAGATCCACGATCTGCACCTGCACGGTCATGTCCAGCGCGCTGGTCGGCTCGTCCAGGACGACGACCTTGGGGCGCAGGATCATCGCGCGGGCGATGGCGATGCGCTGGCGCTGACCGCCGCTGAATTCGTGCGGATAGCGGTGCATCATCTGGGGGTTCAGCCCGACCTCGGTCATGATCTCGGTGACCAGCTGGCGGCGGTCGCGGCCGGGTTCGACCCCGTGCACGCCCAAACCCTCGGTGATGATCTGCTCGATCGTCATGCGGGGCGACAGGCTGCCATAGGGGTCCTGGAACACGATCTGCATGTCGCGGCGCAGGCGGCGCAACTGGCCGCTGGTCCAGGCCTGGATGTCCTGGCCCAGATACAGGATCGGGCCGTCGCTTTCGATCAGGCGCATGATGCCCAGGGCCAGCGTGGTCTTGCCCGATCCCGATTCGCCGACGATGCCCAGGGTCTCTCCCGCGCGCAGCGACAGGGTCGCGCCGTTCACCGCCTTGACGTGCCCCGTCACGCGGCGCAGCAGGCCGCGCTTGATGGGAAACCAGACCTTCAGGTCGCGCGTCTCGACCAGGACAGGCGCATCGGGGGCTATGGGATCGGCCTGCCCGGTCGGCTCGGCGGCCAGCAGCTTGCGGGTATAGGGGTGCTGGGGCCGGGCAAAGATGTCCTCGACCGCGCCCTGTTCGACGATCTCTCCATCCTTCATCACGCAGACGCGGTCGGCGATGCGGCGCACGATGCCCAGATCGTGGCTGATGAACAGCATCGACAGGCCCTCGTCGGCCTTCAGCTCGGCCAGCAGGGCCAGGATCTGGGCCTGGATGGTCACGTCCAGCGCCGTGGTGGGTTCATCCGCGATCAGCAGGTCGGGACCGTTGGCCAGGGCCATCGCGATCATCACGCGCTGACGCTGACCGCCCGACAGCTGGTGCGGATAATCGGCCAAGCGCGTTTCCGGGTCGCGGATTCCGACGCGGGTCAGCAGTTCGATGATCCGCGCCCGCGCCTTGGCCCCCGACAGCCCCTGGTGCAGCGCCAGGCTTTCCGACAGCTGCTTTTCCAGCGTGTGCAGCGGGTTCAGCGAGGTCATCGGCTCTTGGAAGATGAAGCTGATGTCGTTGCCGCGGATGTCGCGCATGGTGCGGTCCGATGCGCCGACCATCTCGCGGCCCGCGTATTTCACCGACCCTTGGACCTCGGCCGAGGCGCCCAGCAGCTGCACGGTGGACAGCGCCGTGATCGACTTGCCCGACCCGGATTCGCCCACCAGGGCCACGGTCTCGCCACGGTCGATGTGAAAGCTGACGCCCTTGACGGCCGCGGTCAGGACGCCTTCGGACCGGAACCCGATGCGCAGGTCGCTGACCGCCAGCACGGCATCGCTGGACGGGGCGGGCACGGGACGCGCCTGCGGTGCGCCGGGCATCGAGCCGCCATGGCTCTCGGCCACGGCCGCGGGGGCGCCGGGGGCGGGGCGGACGGGCTGATCGCTCATCGGAAGGTCTTTCTGGGGTCGAAGGCGTCGCGGATGCCCTCGAAGATGAACACCAGAAGCGACAGCATGATCGCGAAGGTGAAGAAGGACGTGAAGGCCAGCCAGGGCGCCTGCAGGTTCTGTTTCGCCTGCAGCGCCATCTCTCCCAAAGATGCCGATCCGGCGGGCAGGCCATAGCCAAGATAGTCCAGCGCGGCCAGGCCGCTGATCGTCCCGGTGACGACAAAGGGCATCATCGTCAGCGTGGCGACCATCGCGTTGGGCAGGATGTGGCGGAACATGATCTTGCGGTCGCTGACGCCCAGGGCGCGCGCCGCGCGGACATATTCAAAGTTCCGCGCGCGCAGGAATTCCGCCCGCACCACGCCCACCAGCGCGGGCCAGCCGAACAGGATGGTGACGAAGACCAGAAGCCAGAAGCTGCGCCCCAGGATCGCGAACAGGATGATGATGACGTAAAGGCTGGGCGTCGAGGCCCAGATCTCCAGCACGCGCTGGAACACCAGGTCGGTGCGGCCGCCGAAATAGCCCTGGATCGCGCCCGCCGTGATGCCGATGGTCGAGGCCACCACCGTCACGATCAGCGTGAACAGGATCGAGGTGCGGAACCCGTAGATCACCCGCGCCAGAACGTCCCGCGCGGTGTCGTCCGTACCCAGCAGGTGGTTGCCGTCGGGTGCAGAGGGCGCGGTGCCCACGTTGTTGATGGTGCGGTAGTGATAGGGAATCGGCGGCCAGATCATCCAGCCCTGTTCGGCCTTGGGCACATCGGTCGAACCCGACCGCACCGCCGCCATGAAGCCCTCCGGCTCGTCCCAGCACTCCTCGCGGCCGCCCGACACGATCAGGCATTGCACCGCCTCGTCGCGATAGATCGCCTCGGTCCCGAAATCGCCGCCGAACGCGGTTTCGGGATAGAAGTTGTAGGCGGGCCAGTACAGTTCGCCCTGATAGCGGACGACGATGGGTTTGTCGTTGGCCACGATCTCGGCGAACATCGCGGTCACGAACAGGACTGCAAAGATCACCAGCGACCAGAAGGCGCGTCCGTTCCGGCGGAAGTTGCGCCAGCGGCGGCGGTTCAGTTCCGACATCGCCATCAGCCCGCCCTCTTCTCAAAGTCGATGCGCGGATCGACAAAGACGTACATCAGGTCCGACAGGATGCCGACCACCAGGCTCATCAGGCCGAAGACATACAGCGTGCCGAAGATCACCGGATAGTCGCGCTGCACCGCAGCCTCGAAGCCCAGGCGCCCCAGCCCGTCCAGCGAGAAAATCGTCTCGATCAGAATGCTTGATCCGAAGAACACGCCCAGGAACATCGCCGGAAACCCCGCGATCACGATCAGCATCGCGTTGCGGAAGACGTGGCCGTACAGGACGCGGCGTTCGGTCAGCCCCTTGGCCCGCGCGGTCATCACGTACTGCTTGTTGATCTCGTCCAGGAAGCTGTTCTTGGTCAGCAGCGTCAGCGTCGCAAAGCTGCTGATCGTGGCCGCGATCACCGGCAGGGCCGCGTGCCAGGCATAGTCCTTGACCTTGCCCCAGACCGACAGGTCCGCGAAATTGTCCGATGTCAGGCCGCGCAGCGGAAAGATCTGCCAATAGCTGCCGCCCGCGAACAGCACCATCAGGATGACCGCGAACAGGAAGGCGGGGATCGCATAGGCCATGATGATCACGCCCGACGTCCAGGTGTCGAAGCGCGATCCGTCGCGCACCGCCTTGCGGATGCCCAGCGGGATCGAGATGACATAGGCGATCAGCGTCGACCACAGCCCCAGCGTGATCGAGACCGGCATCTTCTCGACGACCAGGTCCATCACGCTGATCGACCGGAACCAGCTGGTCCCGAAATCGAAGCGGATGTAGTTCCACATCATGGAGAAGAACCGCTCGACCGGGGGCTTGTCGAAGCCGAACTCCTTTTCAAGCTGGGCGATGAATTCGGGAGGCAGGCCGCGCGCACCCTCGTATCCCACGTCGCCGCCCAGCTGTTCGGCGCTGTCGGCCGTGGCGCCGGCCAGGTTGCCCAGCACGTCGCCCTCGCCCCGGACCTGGGCCGCGATCTGTTCGATCGGGCCGCCGGGGACGAACTGCGTCAGGGTAAAGTTCACCACCATGATCCCGATCAGGGTCGGGATGATCAGCAGCAGTCGCCGCAAGATGTAGGCGCCCATCAGCGCATGCCCTTCCCCGTTGGGTCCGTGCCCCTTGGCGGGGCCTTGTCGTTATCTGGGCTTGTCGGCAATCCGCGCCGGGAAATCAAGCGCATCGCCGTCTCAGCGCAGCTGGCCCGCCGCCCGAAGCTCGTCCGCGCGGGTCTGGTCGTACCACCAGAAGTCGGTGACCCCCAACCCAAGGGCGGGCAGGGTCTCGGGGCGGTCATAGACGTCCCAATAGGCGACCGTGGTCACCGGCTTGTACCATTGCGGGATCCAGAAGCGCAGGCTGCGCAGCGCCCGGTCCAGCGCGCGGATGGCGACGCGGTTCTCGGCGTCCGTCGTGGCGGCGCTGCCGATCTCGATCAGGCGGTCGATGGCGGGGTTGGCCAGGCCCATCGGGTTGAACACGTCGTCGCTGTGCTCGGACCCAAAGGCCTGTGCGGTGCCGCCGCCGATTCCGTAACCGTTGCCCAGGCTGTCGCGAACGATGTCGAAATCATGGCTGCGGGTGCGGGTGGTCAGTTCCGACGGGTCGACCCGCGACAGGACCGCGTCCACGCCGATCGCACGCAGGTTCTCGACATAGGGGTTCACGATGCGGTCATAGCTCTGGTTGAAGTCCAGGAACTCGACCCGCAGCGTCTGGCCTGCGGCGTTGCGGCGCATGCCGTCCGTGCCGGTCGTCCAGCCCGCCTCGTCCAGCAGCGCCGCCGCGCGGCGCGCATTGCCGCGGTCCAGCTGGCGTTCGCCGCTGACCGGGGCCGAGACCGGATCGTCGGTCAGGATGCCCGGCGGCAGATCGGCCGCGACGGGTTCCAGCAGCGCCAGCTCCTCAGGCGTGGGCGGGCCTTCGGCCTGCAGGTCGCTGTTGTCCCAGAAGCTGTCCAGCCGGGTGTTCATGCCATAGAACAAAGCCTGGTTCGACCATTCGAAGTTGAACATCAGCCCGATCGCCTCGCGCACGCGGATGTCCTTGAACTTGTCGCGCCGCAGGTTGAAGACCCAGGCATCGCCCGATGCGATCACGCCGTCGGGGATCTCCTCCTTGATGACGGCGCCCGCCGCCACCGCCGGAAAGTCATAGCCGGTCGACCACAGCTGTTCGGACGGCTCGACCCGGAACGTATAGATGCCGGCCTTGAACGCCTCGAAGGCCGCGTCGAAATCGCCGAAATACTCGAACCGCAGGGTGTCGAAATTGTGCCGGCCCTTGTTGATGGGCAGGTCCTTGCCCCAATAGTCCGGGTTGCGCCGCATCGTGATCGACCGCCCGAAATCCGCACTGTCGAAGACATAGGGGCCGGACCCCAGGAACGGCGTCGTGCTGGTCTGCTGGATGTCACGTGCGTTCTCTTCGAAGTCAGCCCGCGAAAAGACGATCTGCGCACCCATCTGCCCGATGGCGTCGCGTCGCGGCGCGTCCTCGCGGAATGTGAACTTGATACGGTGCGGGTCCAGAACTTCGGCGCTTTCGACAAGGCGCTTGATCGCCTCGCTGAAGGACGGAAAGCCCTTGTCGCGCAGCAACTCGAACGAAAACAGCACGTCATCCGCCGTCAGGGCGCTGCCGTCGCTGAACCGCGCCTCGGGGCGCAGGTTGAAGATGACCCAATCGCGGCTTTCCGGATACTCGATCGTTTCGCAGATCAGGCAATAATCTGAATACGGGTCGTCAAGCACCGGTGCCATCAGACGCTCCAGCATGATGGTGGAGGGCGCGGTTGCACGACCGCGGAAGGTGAACGGATTGTAACTGTCAAAGGTGCCGATGCCGTGCTGGGACATCTCGCCGCCCTTGGGCGCGTCCGGGTTCACGTAGGGCAGATGCGGAAAGTCCGCGGGCAGTGCGGGCTCGCCAAAGGTGGCGATGCCATGCGTCTTGATGACCGTCGGATCGCCGGCCGCGTCCTGCGCCCAGGCTGGGACCACGGCGATCCCAAGAAGCAGCGTGGCAAGGCGGGCGGCGTGGCGCATGTCGTCTCTCCGGTCTGGACCAGCGAGAGGCTAGGCCAGCGAGGGGGCGGGCTTCAAGCCGCGATTTCGTGAACGCGGGCCATGAAAAAACCCCGGCGCCGGGCCGGGGTTTTCTGGATGGCGCACGGTCGGGCGGGACCGATCAGGGATTGGTTTCCAGATAGGCGATCAGGTTGGCGCGGGCCTGCGGATCGCGGATGCCCGCAAAGCTCATCGCGGTGCCCGAGACGAAGCCGCGCGGGTTCTCCAGGAACGCCTGCAGGTGGTCAGGATCCCAGGTGGGGTATTCGGCCGCATGTTCGGTCATCGCGCTGGAATAGCTGAACCCGTCGATGCTGGCGGTCGGGCGTCCGACGACGCCGTTCAGGTGCGGGCCGACGCCGTCGCTGCCGTCGAGGGCGTGGCACGACCGGCACTTGGCCCATTCACGCTCGCCCGCGGCCGCATCGGCCGAGGCCATCAGCGCGGCAAAGTCCAGCGGCGCTTCCTCTTCGCCCGCGGGGACGGTTTCCGGGACCGGGATGGTATAGGCCTGCGCAATTTCCTCGTCGCCGTGACCGCCGCCATGTCCGACAGTGAACAGGCCGCTGGCCGCCCAGTTGGCCAGCATCAAAAACAGCAGCGCGCCAATGAAGGCGCCGGCTGCCTTGGTCAGGGTCATCGTATTGAACATCGCGTGCGGTCCCGCCTTGGTAAGCTCGTCAGGTCGTGCGGTATGTATCCGCTTTCGCTTTCAAGGATCAAGGTATAGTTACCCCGGCACGCTCAAATTTAGAACAGCGGGGGCCCGGCCATGACCACGAATCGCATCGCGTTCCAGGGAGAACCGGGTGCCTACAGCCACGAGGCCTGCCGCAGCGCGCGCCCTGGAATGGAGGCCCTGCCCTGCCGCACCTTCGAGGACGTGATCGAGGCCGTGCGCGCGGGCGACGCCGACCTGGCCATGCTGCCGGTCGAGAATTCGACCTATGGCCGGGTAGCCGACATCCATCACCTGCTGCCCGAATCCGGCCTGCGCATCATCGACGAGGCCTTCGTGCGCGTCCATATCAGCCTGCTGGCCGTGCCCGGCACGACCCTGGATCAGGTCCGCGAGGCGATGAGCCACACCGTCCTGCTGGGCCAGTGCCGCGGGTTCCTGCGCCGGAACGCCATCCACGCGATCACCGGGGCCGACACGGCCGGTTCCGCCAAGGAGGTCGCCGCGCGCGGCAATCCGTCGCTGGCCGCGCTGGCCGCGCCCCTGGCGGGCGAGATCTATGGCCTGGACCGCCTGGCCGACCGGATCGAGGACCGGCAGAACAACACCACACGGTTCCTGATCATGTCGCGCCAGGCCGACGACAGCCGGCGCGCCGAGCGGATGCTGACCAGCTTTGTCTTCCGGGTCCGCAACATCCCGGCGGCGCTCTATAAGGCGATGGGCGGGTTCGCGACGAACGGCGTGAACATGACCAAGCTGGAAAGCTACATGGTCGACGGCGTGTTCACCGCGACCCAGTTCTATGCCGACATCGAGGGTCACCCCGAGGACGCGAACGTCGCCCGGGCGCTGGACGAGCTGCGCTACTTCACCTCCAGCCTGGACATCCTGGGCGTCTATCCGGCCGATCCGCTGCGCGAGACGCAGCGACAGGCAAGCATGGCGGACTGATCCCGCCTAGCGGGCAAAGTTGCGCATCTGGTGGACGAAATCCTCGATCCGGCGCTGATAGCGGCGGTCAAGCTGCGCCTTGCCCAGCTTGGCGGTCTGCAGCATCAGCCGGGCCTTCATGTTGCGCGGGCGGACCTCGGTCTCGAAGATCAGGCGCGACTTGACGCGGCTCAGCGCGACGACGGTTGCCACCACCGTCAGGTCCAGCGCATCGGAATGACCGGCCATCATCATCTGTTCGGGGCGGTCGAACCGCGTGACGGCCCGCCGCAGCTGCCGCGCCTTGCCCCGCCAGTCGAACCCGATGTTCCAGCCCATGCCGATCCCCGGTTCGTTCGACGGATCGATGCGCGCCACGGTTGCGCCGCGGCCGATCACCATCCGTTCCAGCGCGTCGAAATTCCCGATCACCTCGAACAGGCGTTCCGCGGGAAGGTCCGTGTCGATCCGCGTGGAGAACTTCATCTGAAACGACCCAATGACCCATCCGGGGCGGCCAGGACCCCCGACCCCTCCCTTGGCAGATAATCCGGATCGCGCGGCAGGTTCAACCGGGGGATTACCAAACCGCGATCATGGCACCCGAAAACCAAGGCGCGCCCGAATTCATCGCAACGTTTCGGATTTGTGAAATTCTGTGCCACAATGACCTGATAAAGCGTGCGTTCTTCAATCTTTGGTTGTGTGGTTCGAATTGTATACAGTAAGCATGGTATCGGTATGTCGTCCGTGCCCGGAAAGGACATGACGGCATGCGCAACGCGGCGTCGGGCGATCACATGTTTGACAGGAAGACGATGCAAATGCCCGCAACGGCCGCGGATGATCCGCCCCCGGACGGCATGACGCTGCGCATCCTGGCCACCAGCGACCTGCACATGCACCTGCTGCCTTACGATTACCTGGCGGATCGTCCGTCGGACCGGATCGGGCTGGCGCGCATCGCATCGCTGATCGAGGCGCGGCGGACCGGGCCGCATGCCAGCATCCTCTTGGACAACGGCGATTTCCTGCAGGGCGGTCCGATGGGCGACCTGGTCGCGCGGCGCAGCGGACCCTTCGCCGGCACCCACCCGGCCATCGCGGCGATGAACGCGCTTGGCTATGACGCGGCGGCGTTGGGGAACCACGATTTCAACTTCGGCCTGCCCTTCCTGCGGCGCGCGGTGGCACGGGCGCGCTTTCCGATGCTGGCCGCGAACCTGACCGTGCGCCGCGGCGCCGATTTCGCCGCCACCTGCGTGATCGAGCGTGAGCTGACCGACCCGCAGGGCAACCGCCTGCCGCTGCGCATCGGCGTGATCGGCTTTCTGCCGCCCCAGACCGAGGAGTGGGACCAGGACCTGCGCGCCGTCATGCGCAGCGACGACATCCTGGACTGTGCCCGCCGCCTGGTGCCGCGGCTGCGCGCCCAGGGGGTCGATCTGGTCGTGGCGCTGGCCCACAGCGGCATCGGCGGCCCCGAGCCCCTGCCCCGGATGGAGCATGCCGCCCATGCGCTGGCCGCCCTGCCCGGCATCGACGTGCTGATCGCCGGCCACACGCACGAGGTCTTTCCCGGCCCCCGCTGGCGCGGCCGCCCCGGCATCGACGCCGATCGGGGAACGCTGGCGGGCAAGCCCGCGGTCATGCCCGGCTTTGGCGGATCGCATCTGGGGGTGATCGACCTGCGCTTTGCTCCGCGGGCGGATGGCGGGCTGGCGGTCGACCGTTTTGCCGTGCGCGCCGAATCGGTCACGCCGGCGATGCCGACCGCGGTTCTGGTGTCGCGCCAGGTGGCGACTGCGCACAAGGCCACGCTGCGGCAGCTGTCCACGCGCATCGGCCGCACGGCGCAACCCCTGAACAGCCATTTCGCGGTGATCGGCCATGATTGCGGCCTGCGCCTGGTGAACCTCGCACAGCGCTGGCATGTCCGGCAGCGGCTGGCGGGCACGCCGGATGCGGACCTGCCGGTGCTGTCTGCCTCGGCGCCCTATCGGGCCGGGGGGCGGGGCGGGCCGCAGCATTACACCGACGTCCCGGCGGGCACGCTGAGCCTGCGGCACCTGGCCGACCTCTACTCCTTTCCGAACCGGATCACCGCCATCCGCCTGACGGGCGCGCAGCTGCGGGGATGGCTGGAACGTTCGGCCAGCCTGTTTCACCGCGTCCAACCCGGCGCGCGCGACGCGCCGCTGCTAAACCCCGAGTTTCCGGCCTACAACTTCGACGTCATCGACGGGGTCAGCTGGCGGATCGACCTGTCCGCCCCGGCGCGGTTTCACCCCGACGGGCGGCTTGCCGACCCGAATGCCCACCGCATCCGCGACCTGACCTGGCAGACCCGGCCCGTCGCGGACAACCAGGCCTTCGTGCTGGCCACGAACTCGTATCGGCTGGCAAGCTGCGGGCTGTTCAGTCCGCTGGTCTCGTGCAACCGGGTGATCCTGGACCGTGACGCGCTGACTTTGGACGTTCTGCGCCGCTATGTCCGACAGCTGCGGCGGGTCCGCATTCCGGCCCGGCCCAACTGGGCCTTCGCGCCCCAGCCCGGCACCACCGTCCTGTTCGAGACCGCGCCCGCCGCGCTGGACCGTCCCCTGCCCGAACCAGACCGGTTGCAGGGCGTGGGACTGAACGAGGACGGTTTCGCGGTGATGCGCCTGTCGCTGTAAGACATGCGCATGGGCTTGCATCCGCCGCGCGACCATCCTATCTGTGCGCCCGAGAGGTTGGCGCGGGCAAGCGCCTCGCCAAATCGGTCAGGTCCGGAAGGAAGCAGCCGTAACGAGTCCCGCATGGGTCGTTGTCCAGCCTCTCACCGTTTCCCCGCATGATGATCCGGTTTTCCTGCACCGCGCGGCGCATGCCGGGGAACAACAGCGCGCCTTTCCGGTTGTCCTGCGTAACAAACAGGAGACCGACATGCTCAAGTTCATCGGCGGCGCCGCCGGCATCATCTTCATCATCGGCCTGCTGGTCGTGATCGGCATCCTGTCGCTGATCTTCTGAGACGCGCCAGACGGCCCGCATGAAAAGACCCCGCCCGGACCACCGGGCGGGGTCTTTTCATGTCCGTGACCGGGCGGATCAGGCGCGCAGGCGGCCGCCCGTGGCCTTTTCGACCTTCTCGACGATCTTGCGGCTGACCGCCTCGATATCGGCATCGGTCAGCGTCTTGTCGCGCGGCTGCAGGCGCACGGTGATGGCCAGCGACTTCTGGCCGCCCTCCAACCCCTGGAACTGGTCAAAGACGGACACGCCCGCGATCAGCGCCTTGTCGGCCCCGGCGGCGGCGTTGACCAGAGTCAGCGCCTCGACCCCCGCATCCACGACGAAGGCGAAATCGCGATCGACGGCCTGCAGTTCGGACAGCTCCAGCGCGGGTCGCGTGGGCGTCTTGACCTTGGGGAAGGGCACCGCGGCCAGCTGGATCGTGAAGCCCACGGCCGGCCCCTTGACGTCCATCTGACGCAGGACCTTGGGGTGGATCTCGCCGAAGGTTGCCAGCACGTTCGGCCCGAGCGCGATGTTGCCCGCACGCCCCGGATGCCACCAGCCATCCAGCTTGCGGTTGATCTGCGCACGCGCAGGCGCGCCGATGGCGTTCAGGATCGCCTCGGCGTCGGCCTTGGCGTCATAGAGGTCCACCTTGCGGCGGCTGCCGAAGGGATCGCGCGGCGCGGTCTGGCCGACCAGCAGCCCGCTGATGCGAACCGCCTGCTCGCCCGGCTCTCCGCCCGAAAAGACCGGACCCAGCTCGAACAGCGCCAGATCGGCGAAACCGCGCGCCTGGTTGCGCGCCGCGGCCTGCAGCAGGCCGGGCAGCAGGTCGGGGCGCAAATGGCTCATCTCGCTGCTGATCGGGTTCTCGACGCGCACTGCATCATCCCCGCCGCCGAACAGCGCCGCCGACCCCTGGTCGATGAAGCTGTAGGTCACGCATTCGTTGTAGCCCAAGGCCGCCGCCATGCGCCGCGCCGTCTTCTCGCGGACCTGCAGGGGCGTCAACACGGGCTTTGGCACCCCGGCCTGGGCCCGCGGCAGGGGCTTGCCCTGCAGCTTGGTTAGGCTGGCGATGCGGGCGATCTCCTCGACCAGATCGGCCTCGCCCAGCACGTCGGGGCGCCAGCTGGGGACATGGGCCATCTCGCCCTCCAGCCGGAACCCTAGGGCCTCCAGCGTGGCGCGCTGATCGGCCTCGTCGATATCCATGCCGACCAGGCGGCTGGTGCGCGCGGGGTCCAGGCGATAGGCGCGACCCGTGTCGGGCAACGCGCCGGCGGTCACCACCTCGGAGGCCTCGCCGCCGCACAGGTCCAGCACCATGCGCGTGGCCAGCTCCAGCCCCGGCAGGGTGAAGGCCGGGTCGATGCCGCGTTCAAAGCGATAGCGCGCATCGCTGTTGATCTTCAGCGCGCGGCCGGTGGCGGCGGTGCTGATCGGATCGAAATAGGCGGCCTCGATGAAGACGTCGCGCGTCTCCTCGGACGCGCCCGATGCCGCGCCGCCCATGATGCCCGCGATGCTCTCAATGCCGTTGTCGTCGCAGATCACCACCGCGCCTTCGGGCAGGGCATAGGTCTTGTCGTCCAGCGCCACCAGCTCCTCTCCGGCCCGTGCGCCGCGCAGGATCAGGTCGCCCGCGACCTTGTCCGCGTCGAACACGTGCAGCGGCCGGTTCAGGTCGAAGGTGAAGAAGTTGGTGATGTCCACCAGCGCATTGATCGGACGCAGGCCGATCGCGCGCAGGCGCTTCTGCAGCCAGGCGGGCGACGGGCCGTTCGTCACGCCCCGCACCACGCGGCCGGCAAAGAACGGCGCCTTGGCGGCCACGCCCGCGTCGATCGTCACCCCCACCGGGCAGGGAAAGGCGCCGGGCACCCCATCGACCGTCACGGCCTTCAACCTGCCCAGGCCGCGCGCGGCCAGGTCGCGGGCGACGCCGTGGACGCCCAGGGCGTCGGGGCGGTTCGGCGTGATCTTGATGTGGATCATCGGGTCGATCTTGTCCGGCGCGTTCTGCGCCAGCCAGTCGACGAAGCGCTGCCCGACCTCGCCGGACGGCAGTTCGATGATGCCGTCATGCTCTTCGGACAGCTCCAGCTCGCGTTCGGAGGCCATCATGCCGTGGCTTTCGACGCCGCGGATCTTGCCCACGCCAAGCGTCGTGTCGATGCCGGGGACATAATCGCCGGGCTTGGCCAGAACGACCGTGATGCCCGCCCGCGCATTGGGCGCGCCGCAGACGATCTGCTTTTCGCCCTCGTCCGTCATCACCCGGCAGACGCGCAGGCGGTCGGCATCGGGATGCTGTTCGGCATGATCGATCCGCGCCAGGGTAAAGGTCCCCAGCTTGGCGGCGGGGTCCGCGATCTCCTCGACCTCCAGGCCAAGATCGGTCAGCGCATCGGCGATCTGGTCGATGGTCGCGGTGGTGTCGAGATGCTCCTTGAGCCAGGAGAGGGTGAACTTCATGGCGTCTGCCTTCCGGGTCGGCCCGCGCGGGGACTTTGCCGCCTTGAACCGTGCCATGCGTCCTGGGTCAAGCCGGATCAGCGGATTTCCCCGAATCCCCGGCCCGTCACCACGCTTGCCGGGCCCTGCGCAGGGTGCAACTGTAGCGCGAAGCAAACCGAAGGTGTCATCATGAGTCTCATGTCCCGTCTTGCCCCCCTGCCCCTCCTGCTGCTGGCAGCCCTGCCCGCGCAGGCGCAGGACGCCCCGGCACAGCCGCTGTGTTCCGGTCAGCCCGCCACCTGGCTGGGCGACAATCCCGATGCCAGCGACATCACCGCGGCGGGGGCCGCGCTGTCGCGGCAGATGACCACGACCGCCGGCACCAACCCCTATGCGATGTTCCGGGTGACGGGCGACATGCAGCCCCTGAGGCTGGAGGCGATGTCGGACGGCGACCCGTCGATCAGGCTGGAAACCCCCGACGGCGACCTGCTGGCCGAGAATGACGATGCCGTCGGGCTGAATTCGCGGATCGAACAGTCCGTCGGACCGGGCGACTATTGCGTGCGACTGATCCCCGTCGGGGACGCGGACATGACCGCGACCGTCCAGTTGACGCGTCCCGACATGCCCGCCCTGCTGGTCGATCCCGTGGACACGACCATCGCCGCCTGCACCCCTGAAACGCCTGCCGAGACCCTGGGCCAGGGGCCGCTGAATGCCGCCCTGCCCGTTGAGGCGCAGACGGACGGCACAGTCCGCTATCTGCGATTCGCGCTGAACGGCAGCGCCTCCGTGACCCTGCGCGCGGTCAGCGACGGGTTGGACCCGAACATGATCCTGTTCGACGGGTCGGGCACGCAGATCGCCGCCAACGACGATGCCGACGGGTTGAACGCGCGTCTCGATTTCCCAAGCGGTCTGGCCGGGGGCGACTATTGCCTGGGTGTCGCGCCGATCTCCTCGGGCGAGGGCACGATCACCGTCAGCGTCGAGGCGCTGGACCGCGACAGCTATCTGCGCACCGCCTGGCGCAAGGGCGAGCTGGCACCGCCCACGGATGGCGACTATCCGATGCAGGCCATCGACCTGGCCGCCGACCGCGAGACGGTCGTCCTGCAGGACGGCACCGCGCAATGGCTGACCTTCACCCTGGACCGAGAGACCGCGCTGATTGTCAGCGCCTATGGCGAACTGGTCGGTGTCGATGCCAAGCTGGCGCTGTTTTCGCGGGACGGGGCTGTCGTGGCGCAGGCCGACGACCAGGACGGCAGCGTGGACGCCCGGTTGGGGCCGGTGGTGCTGGAAGCCGGAGAGTACCGGATGGCGCTGACGGACGTGAACCGCCCCGACCAGCCCGGCGCGCCGATCCGCCCCGTGGGCCTGGTGTTCGAGCGGTTCGAGCGCGTCGACTGACTCCGGACGCTGTCGAACCCATCGGCCGGGGGCACGGCGCCGTGGTCGGCGGTGCCGCCGGAACGCCGCGGGCATCGCGGGGTCACTGACCGCGCGCAGGGTCCGCCGGGTTCTGCGGTGCGGATCTTGCGTGGCGGCGGGGCGTTCCTATCTTTGCAATGCGCCCGAATGGCGGGCGCGACATGGAACAGGAGAGCCTTGCGGATGGATGTGCAGCGCGAATTGCTGATTGAGCAGCGGGTGGCCAACGAGGCGAAATCGCCGCTGATCGCCTATCTGCTGCTGATCTTCCTGTGGGGGTTCGGCGTGCACCGCATGTATCTGGGCCGCTGGATCAGCGGGTTCATCATGCTGGCCATTTGGGGCGTCGGCTGGCTGACGGTGCCGATCCTGATCGGCTGGCCCGCGGTGGGCTTTGTGGTGCTGTGGTGCATCATCGACCTGTTCCTGATCCCCGGAATGGTCCGCGCGGATCGCGAGGACATCCGTCGCCGGCTGCGGTGATGGCGCACCGTTAACCTGAGGTTGAAGTTTCCGTGATCTGTAAAGGCGGCCCGTGCTAGGGCGGTCACCGTACCTACGTTCCCTTTTCAGATCCGGAGATTTTGACGTGCCCCTTGATACCCAACAGCGAATCCTTATCGAACAGCGTGTCACGAACGACACCAGGTCGCCCGTGATCGCCTATCTTCTGCTGGTTTTCCTGGGTGGATTCGGGGCGCACCGGTTCTATCTGGGCAAGACCGGCACGGCAGTCGCCATGCTGATCCTGTGGGTGCTGGGCTGGATGACGCTGATCCTCGGGGTCGGACTGATCATGCTCGCCGCAGTCGGGATCTGGGCGTTCGTCGATCTGTTCCTGATCCCCGGGATCATCAGGGCCGATCAGGACGCCCTGCGGCAGAGGCTGGCCGTGGAGTTCGGGGGTCATTCCGGACCGCACCCAACCGCCTTCCCCGCATCCGCACCGGGCGTTCCGTTCACCGCGTGACGTCCACGGCGCGCGCCCCTCGATCGCAAGGGCGCGCCGCCTTCAGCGCGACAGCCCGCCGCTGACGCTCGGCACGTCGCCTGCTGCGAAGCCATAGTGGCGCAGCCAGCGCAGGTCGCTTTCGAAGAAGGCGCGCAGGTCGGGAATGCCGTATTTCAGCATCGCGATGCGGTCGATGCCCATGCCAAAGGCAAAGCCCTGCCACTGATCCGGGTCGATCCCGCCAGATCGCAGGACATGCGGATGCATCATCCCCGAACCCAGGATCTCCAACCAGGAATTGCCCTCGCCGATCTTCAGCTGGCCGCCCTCCCAGGAACAGCGGATGTCCACCTCGGCCGAAGGTTCGGTGAAGGGGAAATGGCTGGCGCGAAAGCGCAGCTCGACCGATGGCACCTCGAAGAAGGCCCGGCAGAATTCCTCCAGCGTCCATTTCAGATGCGCCATGCTGATGTCGCGGTCGATGGCCACGCCCTCGATCTGGTGGAACATCGGCGTGTGCGTCTGATCCATGTCCATGCGATAGACGCGGCCCGGCGCGATCACGCGGACCGGGGCGCCGTGATCCTGCATGGCGCGGATCTGCACCGGCGACGTGTGGGTGCGCAGCACGTGCGGCGGACGGTCGTCGCCCGGCGCGCGGTGCATGAAGAAGGTGTCGTGCTCCTGCCGCGCGGGATGTTCGGGGGCGATGTTCAAGGCGTCAAAATTGTACCAGTCGCTTTCGACCTGCGGCCCTTCGGCGACGGCGAAACCCATGTCGGCGAAGATCGCGGTGACCTCGTCGGTGACCTGGCTGATCGGGTGGATCGACCCCTGGCGGCGCGGACGGCCCGGCAGGGTCACGTCCAGCCATTCGTCGCGCAGACGCGCGTCCAGCGCCGCATCCTCAAGCGCCAGCTTGCGCGCGCGCAGGGCGGCGTCGATCTCGTCGCGGATCTGGTTCAGCGCCTTGCCGGTGGTCTGGCGCTCCTCGGGGGACATGCGGCCCAGCTCGCGCATCATCAGGCTAAGCTCGCCCTTCTTGCCAAGCGTGGACAGGCGCACGTCCTCGATGGCCTGAGGGTCGGAGGCGGCAGAAATGCGGTCCAGCCATTGCTGGCGCAGGGGGGTCAGATCGTCCATCGCGGGGCCTTTCCTGGTTGCGCCCGCGTTAGCATGGCCGGGCGCGCGGGGTAAAGACCGCGCGCCCGTGCCGCCTTATTTCCAGATGTCGCGGTTCACGCCCGGCGCGATGCCGGGGTGATCGCCGATGCGGAAGGTCGGTTCGTGCCCGACCTTGCGCTGGCGCAGATAGTCGCGGGTGACGACCGCGACGGTCCCCGACAGCGCGACGATGGCGATCAGGTTGATCGTGGCCATCAGCCCCATGCTGGCATCGGCGAAGTTGAAGACGGTCGTGACCGCCTGCAGCGAGCCCCAGACAACCATGCCCAGTGCCGCCAGCCGCAGGACCATGATGCCCGGCTTGCCCGCGCCCAGATAGACGATGGCGTTCTCGGCATAGGAATAGTTGCCGATGATCGAAGTGAAGGCGAAGAAGAAGATCGCCACCGCCACGAAGATCTGGCCGAAGCCGCCGAAATGGTCGGTCAGCGCGGCCTGGGTCAGGTTCACTCCGGTCAGCTGGTCCGAAGGCATGACATCGGCCAGCAGGATCATCACCGCGGTCGCCGTGCAGACCAGGATGGTGTCGATGAAGACGCCCAGGGCCTGCACGAAGCCTTGGCTGGAGGGGTGATGCGGGTTGGGCACTGCCACCGCAGCGATGTTGGGGGCCGAGCCCATGCCGGCCTCGTTCGAGAAGAGGCCACGCTTGACCCCGTTCAGCATGGCCGCCGCGACGCCGCCCGCGACCCCGCCCACGGTCTCCTGCAGGCCGAAGGCCGAACGCACGATGCCGCCCAGGATGCCCGGCACCTCGGTGATGTTCATCACCAGGATGACGACCGCCGCCAGCAGGTAGAGACCCGCCATGATCGGCACGATGAACTGGGCCGCCCGCGCGATCTGAGGAATGCCGCCGAAGATGATGATGCCCGACAGGATCGCCACGCCGATGCCGACCATGCCCGCGCCGATGCCGAAGGCGCCCTCGACCGCCTGCGCGATCGAGTTGGCCTGGACCGCGTTGAACACCAGGCCGAAGGCGACGATCAGCGCGACTGCGAACAGCGCGGCCAGCCAGGGCAGGCCCAGGCCGCGGGCGATGTATTGCGCCGGTCCGCCGCGATACATCCCGTCCGACCCGTGCACCTTGTAAAGCTGCGCCAGCGTCGATTCCGCATAGGCCGTGGCCATGCCGACCAGCGCCACCATCCACATCCAGAAGATCGCGCCCGGCCCGCCCAGCGTCAGCGCCACCGCGACCCCCGCGATGTTGCCGGTGCCCACGCGGCTGGCCAGCGACACCGACAGTGCCTGAAACGGGGTGATGCCGTCCTTGTCCGTCTCTCCCGATCCGCGCACGCAGCGCCACATCTCGGCGAAGTGGACGAACTGCAGGAAGCCCAGGCGCAGGGTAAAGTAGATGCCCACGGCCAGCAGGCCGTAGATCAGCACATAGCCCCAGAAGATGGTGTTGAGGAAATCGATGATGGCGGTCATGGCGTTCTCCGCTGCCTTTTCAAGGGGCAGTCTGTAACAGCCATGTGAGCAATCGCAAGCCGCTTAGTCGCGAGGCGTCACGGTCAGCCAGACCCCGCCTTCGGGGCGCAGCGTCAGGATCATGCGCGGCTGCGGCTCTCGCCCCGGCACGCGGGCAAAGCGGAACCGCGCCAGCAGCGTCGACAGGATGATCACCGCCTCCTGCAGGGCAAAGCTGGCGCCGATGCAGATGCGCGGCCCCGCGCCGAAGGGCAGGAACGCATAGCGGTCGGGCGCGGTCAGAAAGCGGTCGGGGTCGAAGGCGTCGGGCCGGTCCCACAGCAGGTGATGCCGGTGCAGCGCATAGATCGGCATCATGACCGTATCGCCGGGATTGATCTGGCGTCCGCACAGCGTGTCGCGGGCCTGGGCGGTGCGCGACAGGAAGGCCGCGGGCGGGTACAGGCGCAACGTCTCGTTCACGATGCGCATGGTCAGGGGAAGCGCGCCCAGATCGGCGGCGGTGGCGGCGCGGTCGCCCAAGGCACGGCGCGCCTCCTCGGCGGCGGCCTCCTGGATGTCGGGGGCGAAGGCCATCAGGTACAGCGCCCAAGCCAGCGTCAGGGCGGTCGTCTCGTGCCCCGCCACGATGAAGGTCAGCAGGTTGTCCCGCAGTTCGTCGCGGGTCATCGTGCGCCCGGTCTCGGGGTCCTGCGCGACCAGCAGCAGGTCCAGAAGGTCTGGCGGCCCGTGCTTTTCGGCGGCCTGCGCACGGGCGGCGATGGACTGGTCGGCGATGGCCTTCATCCGCTTCAGCCCTGGACCGGAAAACAGCCGCCCCGGCCGCGGCAGCCAGGCGGGCAGGCCCAGCACGTCCATCAGCGACAGTTTGGCCGTCTGCGCGATATAGGCGTCGATCGACTGATGCACCGCATCGCGGTCGAACATCCCGTCGCCGGAAAAGGTCACATCGGAAATCACGTCGAAGGTGGCGGCCACCGTCTCCTCGAACAGATCGACCGGACCACGCGCGCCCGCCAGACGGCGGCAGGACGCCTCGGCGGCGGCGGTCATCACGGGGCCAAGCGCCTCGACATGGCGTTGGGCAAAGGCCGGGGCGGCGGCACGGCGCTGCCAGCGCCAATGCGCACCCTCGGCCACGAACAGGCTGTCACCGATGGCCGGGTTCAGGATCAGCTTGGTCGTCACCGATTTCGGATAGTCGTCCAGCTTCTCCTTGAGGATCCGGCGCAAGGCGGTCGGGTCCATTACCATGTGCCAGCTGACACCGGTCTTGCCCGACACGATGGGCTGGCGCGTGGCGATGGCGGGGATCAGTTCCAGCACATTGCGGCGCGCGGTCATGGCCGTGCCCCACAGGCCAAGGGGGACGGTCGCCAACGGCACCTTGGCGGGATCGGCTTGGGGCAGGTCGAACATGGCGGCGGCCTCTGGCTGGGGCTGTCCTACAAAGCTGGGGCCGCGGGGGCTGCGGGTCAACCGTTGGACAGCGGCCCAGATGTCGCGGGCAGCAGGGCCGCGACCGCCGCCGCCTGCACCGCGCGCGTCAGCCCGGACAGCCGATCCGCAGCCAGCCGCCCGATCTGCCAGTACAGCGACACATCCAGCGGCGTGCCCGGCACCATCTGCACCAGCCGACCCGAGGCAAGATCATCGGCGACCAGCATCTCCGGGTTCAGCCCCCAGCCCAGCCCCGCGCGGCACGCATCCACGAAACCCTGGGTCGAGGCCAGGCCATGCGCGGGCAGCACCGGCGATTGCCCCGTGACCTGCCGGACCCAAGCCAGCTGAAGCCCGTCCTTGCGATCAAAGGCCAGCGCCGGCGCACGGGCCAGCGCCGCCGCCGTCACCCCGTCAGGGAAATGCCGCCGCATGAAATCGGGGCTGGCCGTCGCGTGATAGCGCAGCCGCCCAAGGGGCCGCACCGCGCAGCCCTGCACCGGGCTGTCCAGCGACGTCACGGCGGCCAGCACCCTGCCCTGCCGCAGCCCGTCGGCGGTGTGCTGTTCGTCGTCGATGGCGATCTGGAACAGGTGCCCGCTGTCGCGCGCGTGGGCGGCCAGGGCGGGCATCAGCCAGGTGCCCAAGCTGTCGGCATTCGTCGCGATCGTCACCGTGACCCGCGCGGCATCCCCGTCGGCCATCCCCGGCAGGTGCTGCGCCAATGTCTGTTCCAGCATGCCCACATGGTCCATGTGGCGGCACAGGCGGGCTCCGGCTTCGGTCGCGGTACAGGGCTGTCCGCGACGGATCAGGACGGTGCCCAACCGCTCCTCCAGATTGCGGACCCGCTGCGAGATCGCCGAAGGCGTCACCCCGAGAGCCCGCGCCGCGGCCTCGAAGCTGCCGGTCCGCACGATCGTCGCAACGGCACGGGCAGCGGCATAATCCAGCATCAGTTTTCCTTACCCGGCTTTAGCAGCATGAGTTTGTCTAATCCGCCACGGGCGGCTAGATCAACCCCGACCCCATGACCGGAGACGCCCCATTAGCCCTGCGATCTTTCTGACCGGCCTGATGACGGTCCTCAGCCTGATCGTGGCGATCGGTGCGCAGAACGCCTTCGTGCTGCGCCAAGGCTTGCGCGGGGATCACGTGCTGGCGGTCTGCCTGACCTGCGCGCTGTCGGATGCGGTGCTGATCGTGCTGGGCGTCACAAGCTTTGGCCGCATCGCCCAGTTGCTGCCTTGGATCGACCCGGTGATGCGCGTGGCAGGGGCGGCGTTCCTGATCTGGTACGGGGCGCGCAGCCTGCGCACGGCAATCAGCGCGACCGGGGCGCTGGAGGCAGGCGGCGGTGGCGGACCGGGCGGGCTGCGGCGCACGGTGCTGGCCTGCCTGGCGCTGACATGGCTGAACCCGCATGTCTATCTGGACACGGTCGTGCTGTTGGGCACGATCTCGACCCGGTTCACAGAGGACCGCGACGCGTTCGCGGCGGGCGCGGTGACAGGGTCGTTCCTGTTCTTCTTCGCCTTGGGTTATGGCGCCGCCTGGCTGCGGCCGGTCTTTGCCAACCCCACCGCCTGGCGCATCCTAGAGACGGTGATCGCCGTCGTCATGTGGTCCATCGCCGCCAAGCTGCTGCTTGGTTGACGCACCACATGAAAAAGGCCCCGCAATCGCGGGGCCTTTCCGAACAATGGATGAGGATCAGATGTCGTCGCCCAGCTTGCCCTTGACGGTGCCCGACACGTTCTGTGCGGTCCCCTTGGCCTGCTGGGCCTTGCCTTCGGCTTCCAGACGCTCGTTGTCGGTCATCTTGCCGATGCCCTCCTTGACGTTGCCTGCCAGCTTGTTCCCTGCGGCTTTCGCCTTGTCGGTCATCTCGCCCATGGGGATCTCCTTGATGGGTGTGTCTCTGTGGGGAATGAACGCCCGACACGCATGCGGGTTCCGCGCATGACAAAGGCCCGCCCCCGGATCGGGAACGGGCCTTTGCGGCAATGCGGTGGCCGCGATCAGGCGGCGGCTTTGGCCTGTGCCACGATCGCGCCGAACGCGTCGGGTTCGTTCACGGCCAGGTCGGCCAGGACCTTGCGGTCAACCTCGATGCCGGCTTTCGACAGCAGGTTGATGAAGCGCGAATAGGTCATCTCGGCATCGACGGCGCGGACGGCGGCGTTGATCCGCTGGATCCACAGCGCGCGGAAGTTGCGCTTGCGGTTCTTGCGGTCGCGGGTCGCGTACTGGTTGGCCTTGTCGACGGCCTGGGTGGCGGTGCGGAAGTTGCGCGAGCGCGCGCCATAGTAGCCCTTGGCTTGATCAAGGACTTTCTTGTGACGGGCGTGGGTCACCTTGCCGGATTTAACGCGGGACATGTGTGGTTCTCCTGATCAGCGAGCGTAGGGCATGTATTTCTTGACGATCTTGGCATCCGCATCCGACAGGATGGTGGTGCCGCGCGCGTCGCGAATGAACTTGGTCGTGCGCTTGATCATGCCGTGGCGCTTGCCGGCCTGACCTGCCTTGACCTTGCCCGAGGCCGTCATCGAGAACCGCTTCTTGGCAGCGGATTTGGTCTTCATCTTCGGCATTTTCATCTCCTTCATCAGAGTGAACGCGCGGCTCGGCAATGCCATGTCGGCCGGCCGCACGGGAACGGAAGCGTCGCCTTACACAGGCGCGCGGGAATGCGCAAGGGGTCAGGACGCGGGCGCGCCGCCGGTGACCGTGTCCAGCGCGGCCGGGATGTCGGCCGGGCTGAAGGGTTCGGGATCCATCCAGGCCCCCGCGAACAGCAGCACGATCCCGCCCAGAAGCGCCAGGATCGCCGCGCGCGGCGGCTGCGTCTGCAGCAGCTGGACCACCGCCAGCACCACGGACAGAAGGCACAGGGCAACCCCTGCCAGCAAAAGAAGATCGGACATCACCACCCCCCGGGTTTCAAGGCCCCAGCGTTATTCCGGGTCGGTGGCGAAGATCAAGCGGTCATCGCAGGGCGCGATGCGCAGGATGTTCGTCGTGCCCGGCACGTTGAAGGGCACGCCCGCCATCACCACGACCTGCCGCGTCTCATCGGCAAAGCCGTATTCGCGGGCGGCGCGGGTGCCGATGATCACGGCCTCCTTGAAGCGCGACATGCGCGGGGTCGTCACGCAATGCGTCCCCCAGGTCAGCACCATGCGGCGCGTGACCGTCAGGATCGGCGACAGCGCCAGGATCGGCACGCGGGGCCGTTCCCGGGCGATCAGGCTGATCGTCTTGCCCGACTGGCTGAAGGCGCAGATGGCGGCCACGTCGGTCGTCTCGGCGATCTCGCGCGCGGCGGTCACGATGGCGTCGGGGACCGACGACAGGCTGGCCTTGCGCGCCGCCTCGATGATCGAGCGATAGTTCGGGTCGGCCTCGACCGACCGGGCGACGTTGTCCATCGTGCGCACGGCCTCGACCGGAAAGCTGCCGGCGGCGCTCTCGGCGGACAGCATGACGGCGTCAGAGCCCTCATAGATGGCGTTGGCGACGTCGCTGACCTCGGCGCGGGTGGGCATCGGGCTGTCGATCATCGATTCAAGCATCTGCGTGGCAACGATCACCGGCTTGGCGGCGCTGCGGCACAGGCGGACCAGGCGCTTCTGGATCGGCGGCACCGAATGGACCGGCAGCTCGACGCCCAGGTCGCCGCGCGCGACCATGATCCCGTCGGACGCCTGCAGGATCTCGTCAAAGGCGCGCACGGCCGCGGGCTTCTCGATCTTGGACAGGATCGCGGCGCGACCCTTGGCCAGGGTCTTGGCCTCCTCGACGTCCTCGGCACGCTGGACAAAGGACAGGGCCAGCCAGTCCACGCCCAACTCGCAGGCGAATTCCAGGTCGGCGCGGTCCTTGTCCGACAGCGCGGCCAGCGGCAGCACCACGTCCGGGACGTTCACGCCCTTGCGGTCGCTGATCGCGCCTGCGACCGTGACCACGCAATCGGCGAAATCGGGGCCGCATTTCTGCACCGTCAGGCGGATCTTGCCGTCATTGACCAGCAGTTCCGACCCCTCGATCAGGGCCGCGAAAATCTCGGGGTGCGGCAACGAGACGCGGGTCGCGTCGCCCAGATCAGGCGACAGGTCAAAGCGGAAATGATCGCCCACGGCCAATTCGTGCGGCCCGGCGGCAAAGGGACCCACGCGCAGCTTGGGGCCCTGCAGGTCGGCCAGGATGGCGATGGGACGGCCCGTCTCGGCCTCGATCTCGCGGATCGTGTCGTGGCGTGCCCGGTGATCGTCATGGCTGCCATGGCTCATGTTCAGGCGGAACACGTCGGCCCCGGCATCGAACAGGGCGCGGATCATCTCTTTCGACGATGATGCCGGTCCCAGGGTTGCCACGATCTTCACGTTGCGATGTCGTCTCATCATCCCGCCCTTGTCTCAGGTTTAGCGCTATCTATGCCGCAAATGCCGATGGTCGGCAACTGGCGTCTGTCCGCCCTCCGTCGTAGACAGCCTGCATCATGACCGATGACACGACAGCGACGCCCTTCCGCATCCTGGGTCAGGACCGCCCCTCGCGGTGGCTGATCACCTGCGATCACGCCACGAACCGCGTGCCCGATTGGGTCGGCGGCGGCACTCTGGGCATCGCGCCCGCCGACATGGCCCGCCACATCGCCTACGACGTCGGCGCGGCCGGGCTGACCGAACGGCTGGCCGAACGGCTGGACGCGCCGGCGATCCTGTCCGATTTCTCGCGCCTGGTGATCGACCCGAACCGCGGAGAGGACGACCCCACCCTGCTGATGCGGCTCTATGACGGGACGGTGATCCCGACGAACCGCCTGGCGGACGCGGCCGAACGCCAGCGCCGGCTGGACCGGCTGCACCGCCCCTACCATGCCGCGTTGGCCCGGGTCGCGGCGCTGCACCCGGACCGCTGCATCTGCGCGGTCCACAGCTTCACGCCGCAGCTGCGTGGGCGCCCGCCCCGGCCGTGGCAGGTCGGCATCCTCTATTCGCATGCCGATCCGCGCCTTGGCCCCGCGATGGTCGCCGCCTGCCGCGATCAGGGCTGGATCACCGGAGAGAACCAGCCCTATGACGGGCATCTGGACGGCGACAGCGTCGATCGCCACGCCTTGCGCCACGGTCGCCCGAACATGCTGATCGAGGTCCGCAACGACCTCATCGCCACCCCCGAAGGCCAGCAGATCTGGGC
Organism: Paracoccus sp. S4493; assembly: GCF_000967735.1. Taxonomy (NCBI): domain Bacteria; kingdom Pseudomonadati; phylum Pseudomonadota; class Alphaproteobacteria; order Rhodobacterales; family Paracoccaceae; genus Paracoccus; species Paracoccus sp. S4493. Next base: position 23,387 of record NZ_JXYF01000020.1, on the reverse strand, counting down.
CGACAGGCTGGCGCCGGTGATCACGAAGGTGCTGGCCGACAGCGGGTTGTGACGCCGCCGGGGGGTGCGGGGGGCTGGCCCCCCGCCGTCGCGGGACGCAACTCAGACCCCGGTCTTCAGGCTCTCTTCCAGATAGATCTCGCGCAGGCGCGTGGCCACCGGGCCGACCGTGCCCGCCCCAACGCGCGCCCCGTCGATCGACACGACCGGCATGACGAAGGCCGAGGCCGAGGTGATGAAGGCCTCGTCCGCCTCCTGCGCCTCGGCAATGGTGAAGGCGCGCTCCTCGACCTGCATCTGCGCCTCGCGGGCAAAGCGCAGCACCGCCGCGCGGGTGATCCCGTGCAGGATGTCGTGGCTCAGTTCCCGCGTCACGATCGTGTTGCCCTTGACGATATAGGCGTTATTCGAGGTCCCCTCGGTCACGCGCCCGTCCTCGACCATCCAGGCATCGTCCGCACCGCGCGCCTTGGCCTCCATCTTGGCCATCGACGGGTACAGCAGCTGCACCGTCTTGATGTCGCGCCGACCCCAGCGCAGGTCATCGACGCTGACGACGCTCCACCCGGTCTTGGCCGCGGGGGCGTCGGCCAGGCCGGGCTTCGATTGTGTGAACATCACCACCGTCGGCACCGTGTCCGCGGACGGATAGGCAAAATCGCGATCGCCCGGATTGCCGCGGGTCACCTGCAGATAGACCAACCCGTCGGTGATGTCGTTGCGCGCCACCAGGTCGCGATGCGCGGCCAGATAGGCGTCATCCGACAGCGGGTTGGCAATGGCCAGTTCCGACAGCGAGCGCTTCAGCCGCACCATGTGCCCCTCGAAATCGATCAGCTTGCCGCCCAGCACGCTGACCACCTCATAGACGCCGTCGGCCATCAGGAACCCCCGGTCAAAGACCGACACCGTGGCCTGATCCTCGGGGAGATAATCGCCATTCACATAGACCGTCCGCGTCATCGCTGCCTCCGTGCCGTCGCGTGTTCGGGGCCGGTCCTGCGCCCAAAGCCCCGCTGCGTCAAGAACCGCGCCCGATGCCGCATTGCGGAAATAGGGCTTGCTGCAACCGCAGCGCAACATTATTACCGACGGCAGGCCCGAATCTTGTCGAACAGGACCCTGCCATGAGCTTTCGCCAACAGCCCCTGCCCCCTGCGCGCCTGAACCGCTGTCAGCTGTTCGGCCCCGGATCGCGCCCCGCGCTGTTCGCCAAGATGGCCGCATCCGCCGCCGACGTGATCAACCTGGACCTGGAGGATTCGGTCGCGCCCGACGACAAGGATCAGGCCCGCGCCAACATCATCGCGGCCATCAACGATGTCGACTGGGGCACCAAGACGCTGTCGGTGCGCATCAATGGGCTGGACACGCCCTTCTGGTACCGCGACGTGGTCGATCTTCTGGAACAGGCAGGCGACGGGCTGGACCAGATCATGATCCCCAAGGCGGGATGCGCGGCCGACATCTATGCCGTCGATGCGCTGGTCACCGCCATCGAACGCGCAAAGGGCCGCACCAAGCCGATCGCCTTCGAGGTCATCATCGAATCCGCCGCCGGCATCTGCCATGTCGAGGAGATCGCGGCCGCGTCCCCGCGCCTGCAGGCGATCAGCCTGGGGGCTGCCGATTTCGCGGCGTCCATGGGCATGGCCACCACCGGCATCGGCGGCACGCAGGAGAATTACTACATGATCCGGGACGGCCAGAAATACTGGCCCGATCCGTGGCACTGGGCCCAGACCGCCATCGTCGCGGCGTGCCGCACGCACGGGCTGCTGCCTGTGGACGGCCCCTTCGGCGACTTCAGCGACCCCGAGGGGTTCCGCGCCCAAGCCCTGCGCAGCGCCACATTGGGCATGGTCGGCAAATGGGCCATCCATCCCAGCCAGATCGCGCTGGCCAACGAGGTGTTCTCGCCCAGTGAGGCCGCCGTCACCGAGGCGCGCGAGATCCTGGCCGCGATGGAGAAGGCCAAGGCCGAAGGCGCCGGCGCCACCGTCTACAAGGGCCGCCTGGTCGACATCGCGTCGATCAAGCAGGCCGAGGTGACCCTGCGCCAGTCCGACCTGATCGGCGCCTGAAGACCCCCCGCGGGCCGGACCAGTGGAGGGGAACGGCCCGCACCACGAGGGAGGAGAGGCCCCGCGAGTGATCGCGGGGCCTTATCGCATGACCGCGGGTGAGGCCTGCCGATGGCCGGACCATGGACGGTCCTGGCCACGGCAGCCATCCCGGTCAGCCGCCCTGGACCTTGCTTCCCCTCGAACTCCAGCAGTACCGCCCACCGCGCATCCCGGTATGTCCGAAGGGTGACGCGACGCGCGCCGTCAACCGGCGCGCCGGCGCGGGCGTCGCCTTAGCGGGCGTTACCGCGTGGCGGCGGAAGCGCAAGCGCAGCGCGGTTCCGCCGCCACGCATTGCTGTTCCTACCGCCATCCGGCGGATGCAGGTCCTAAGTCGGTTTGCTGGGGACAAAATGACCCTCTGGGTTGCTCCTACCGATCAAACGCCGGAACAGTTCCGGTCCTCCGATGGGCCCGCCGTCGGCCACCCTGAAATATCGAGCACCGCCCTCCGCTGCCGCCGTCTGCGGTCCGTCGTCCACCATTGAATCTTGCACCGCCCGGTGCCGTGCATTCGAGCGGGCTCCAAGCCTCCAGTTCCGCCTCGATGGTCTACGACGTTGGGCCATAGGATGCATTGACCACATGCGCTGGCTGCCGGTCAGGCCGACTGATCGATCCCGCGGATGGCATACCCGGACGGCTCGACAGCCAGAATGGCTGCAAACTGTATCATGCAGTGCCCCCGACGATTGCCACGTAAGCCCATCAAGACGTGCAGACGCGGGATTAACATTGCAGGGAGACCCTACGCCGCTGCCCCGCAGCCAAGATGATCGGCGATCACGCGCGCCGCAGCTTCCTGAACGCGGCCGAGGCGCCCCAGCCGGCGATCACCGCCACCGCCAGCGACATCAAGCCATAGAGCAGCGGCTGGTCGAAGGCCAAACGGTACAGCCAGCGTTCCAGGCCCACCTTGCGCACCTCGATCGCGGCGCCATAGGCGTCGATCACCGCCCCCTCCCGCAGCAGGAAGATGCGGGCGCGGTAATCGCCCTCGATCAGGTTGGCAGGCAGGCGGATGTCCGTGCGGAACAGCGTGTCCTCGACCAGGGTCACGGCCCCCTCCTCCATCCGGTAATGGCCGTTCTGCTGGCGCAGGCGCAGCAGGGCCTGGGTATAGGGCAGCGTATCCTCGACCTCGGGGGCGCCGGCGAAGGCGCGCAGCACCAGCGGCAGCGAGATACGGTACCGGTTGTCCCAGTCCGGCGCCAGGATGTCGTCCAGGGGCCGCGTCGTCGCCACCGCATAGAAGCTGGGCGCGGCCCCCACATCGACGCGTTCGGTGTTGACCCAGATGCCGAAGCGGCGGGCCTTCTGCCAGATGGTCAGCGGTTCGGACGGGGCCTCGATCGTCACGATCACGTCCAGGGGGCCGTCGGGAATCGGCGTCTCGCGCCGCACGGCCCCATAGATCAGGATGTCGCTGCCATCAAAGCTGGTCGTGATTGCCACGGCGCTGTTCGACAGGCCCGCCACCACCTGCTCCCCCCCCTGGTCGGCGGGGGCGACCGGATCACCGCGCGGCGACCCCGGATCGGGGAACAGCGGCCAGACCTGGGGGGCGTCCACCGGGGGGATCAGGCCCGCATCCGGGTCCGTGGGCATGGTCGATCCCGCCCCTTGCGCCATCAGCGCACCGGGCAGCAGCGCCAGCATCATCGCCAGGACGACCCCCCGCATCATTGCCCCCGCGTGGTGATGACGAACAGGTCGTCAGGTGTCAGGAACAGGTCCAGCGCCAGCTTGCCGCAGACCGCCAGCACCAGAAGCGCCAGCAGGATGCGCAGCTGTTCGGCCCGCAGGCGCGCGCCCAGCGTGGTGCCGATCTGCGCGCCGATGACACCCCCCACGATCAGCAGCACCGCCAGCATCACATCGACCGTGTTGTAGCTGACCGCGTGCATCAGCGTGGTGAAGGCGGTCACGAAGGTGATCTGGAACAGCGACGTTCCCACCACGACCTTGGTGGGCATGCCCAGCAGATAGATCATCGCCGGCACCATGATGAAGCCGCCGCCGACGCCCATGATCGCGGCAAGAACCCCCACCGCGACCCCGACCAGAAGGGGCGGAATGACGCTGATATAGAGGCCCGAGGCACGGAACTTGACCTTCAGCGGCCAGCGGTGGACCCACATGTGCTGGTGCAGGCGCCGCCGCCCCGTGGGATGGCGCGCACGCAACAAGGCCCGCAGGCTCTCCTGCAGCATCATCGCGCCGATCAGACCGAGGAAGACGACATAGCACAGCTGGACGACCAGTTCGACCTGTCCCAGCTGCTGCAGGATGTTGAAGACCACGACCCCCAGGCCCGATCCGACCATGCCGCCGGCCAGCAGGACGCCCCCCATGCGGAAATCGACGGTCTTGCGCTTCATGTGCGCCAGCACGCCCGACACCGACGATGCGACCACCTGGTTCGCGCCGGTCGCCACCGCGATGGCGGGCGGGATGCCGATGAAGAACAGCAGTGGCGTGATCAGGAAGCCGCCACCGACACCGAACAGGCCGGACATGACGCCCACCAGCCCGCCCAACCCCATCAGGGTGAAGGCGTTGACCGAGACTTCGGCGATGGGAAGAAAGATCTGCATCGCATCCCGGCCCGTTGCGCACCGTCCCACGATGCAACGCGGCGCGCCCGACGTCAAACCGCTTCCGTCCTGCGGCGCAGGAACGGGTTGAAGCAGAAAGCCGCCCCCGCTAAGCAGATCGGGTCACATCCGCGTGCGCAGGGGCGCGGTCAGCCGGAACAGGGGACAGGATGCGCATTCTCATCACCAATGACGACGGGATCAACGCCCCGGGCCTGGAGGTGCTGCACCAGATCGCCACCGAACTGGCCGGCCCGCATGGCGAGGTCTGGACCGTCGCGCCCGCGTTCGAGCAGTCGGGCGTGGGTCATTGCATCAGCTATACCCACCCCACCATGGTCGCCCGCCTGGCCGAACGCCGCTATGCCGCCGAGGGCAGCCCCGCCGACTGCGTGCTGGCGGCACTGGGCGACATCGTGGGCGCGGCCCCCGACCTGGTGCTGTCGGGCGTCAACCGCGGCAACAATGCCGGAGAGAATGCCATGTATTCGGGCACCATCGGCGGCGCGATGGAAGCCGCGCTGCAGGGCCTGCCCGCGATCGCGCTGTCGCAGTACCTGGGCCCGCGCACCGCGGACCTTGCCGACCCCTTCGAAGGCGCGCGCACGCATGGCGCCGCGGTGATCCGCCGCCTTCTGGATCATGGCGACTGGTCGACGGATGCCGATTTCCGCCTGTTCTACAACGTGAACTTTCCGCCGGTCCCGGCCGCGGAGGTCCGGGGCCTGCGCGTCGCACCCCAGGGCCAGCGCCAGGGATCGCGTTTTGCCGCCCAGCCCTACAGCGCGCCGAACGGGCGCCGGTTCATGTGGATCGCGGGCGGGTCGCAGCAGGCGCCGGCGCGCGACGGGACCGATGTGGCCGCCAACATGGAGGGGTTCGTCTCGGTCACGCCGATGCGGGCGGACCTGACCTGCCATGCGTCGTTGGACAGGCTGGCGGCGGCGCTGGACGATCCGCTGGCACGGGCCGCCGAATGAGCGACGAGGACGACGACGCGGAACGCAAGATGCGGTTCGTCTTTCAACTGCGGTCCCGCGGGGTGACCGATCCGCGGGTCATGGCCGCGATGGAGGGGATCGACCGCGGCCTGTTCGTGCGCGGCCAGTTCGCCGACCGCGCCTATGAGGACACCCCCCTGCCCATCCCCTGCGGCCAGACGATCAGCCAGCCCTCGGTCGTCGGCCTGATGACCCAGGCCCTGGACGTCGGTCCCCGCGACACCGTGCTGGAGGTCGGCACCGGTTCGGGATACCAGGCCGCGGTCCTGTCGGGACTGTGCCGGCGCGTCTACACCGTCGACCGCCACCGCCGCCTGGTCCACGAGGCCGAGGCGATCTTTCGCGAACTGGGCCTCTACAACATCATCGCGCAGGTGGCCGACGGATCGCGGGGCCTGCCCGACCAGGCCCCCTTCGACCGCATACTTGTGACCGCCGCGGCCGAGGATCCGCCCGGGCCCCTGTTGGCACAGCTGAAGATCGGCGGTATCATGGTGGTGCCTGTCGGACAGTCGGACGCGGTCCAGACCCTGATCCGCGTGACGCGGACCCAAGAGGGTTTCGATTACGACGAGTTGCGGCAGGTGCGGTTCGTTCCGCTGGTCGAGGGGTTGGGCCAGACATGACCCCCGGCCACCATCAGGCAGGCCGAGGACAGCACCATGACAAGACGTGATATTCGGACCGGCTGCGCCATGCTGGCCGTGCTGGCGCTGACGGCCTGCGGGCCGGACGGCAGTTTCGACCCCGACCTGCGCGGGCTGATCGGGGGCATGGACACCGCCCCCGCGGCCGCAGCCGCGGCACCCCGTCCGGCGCCCGACGCACGCGGCGTCATCAGCTTTTCCAGCGGCCAAGTCGCGGTCGCGCAGGCGGGCGACACGCCTGCATCGATCGCCGCCCGGCTTGGGCTGGATGCGGCGGCTTTGGCCGCCCATAACGCCCTGCCTGCCGACGCGCCCCTGCTGGCGGGTGCAGTCCTGGTCCTGCCGACGCAGGTCGCCGCCGGTGCGCCCGCGGGGGCCGCGACCGGTGGCGGCACGGCGATCGTGACCGACCCCTTTGCCGGCAGCGCCCCGGCCAGCCCCACGGCGCGACGCGCCGCCCCGGCCCCTGCCGCCGCTGCAAACCCGGGCGAACATGTCGTCGCCGCCGGAGAGACGGCCTGGGCCATCGCGCGTCGCTATGACGTCAGCGTCCAAGATCTGGCAAGCTGGAACGGCCTGCCGGCCGACATGAGCCTGCGGACCGGCCAGCGTCTTCTGGTGCCGCAGCCCGGCCAGAAACCCGACAGGCTGGCCACGACCGCCCCCGGCGCGGGCAGCCCGACCCCGACCCCGCCCTCGGCCACGCGTCCCCTGCCCGTCGAGGAGACCCCACCCGCGGGCGCCCCCGCCCCCGACACACCGCAGACCGACCTGGGATCCACGCGGACCGCGGCATCGGGCGGCGGCCAGTTCCGCATGCCGGTCCAGGGGTCGATCATCCGGGTCTATGAAAAGGGCCAGAACGACGGGATCGACATCGCGGCCTCGGGCGGCACAGCGGTCACCGCGGCAGGCAGCGGCCAAGTGGCCGCGATCACCCGCGACAGCGCGGGCACGCCGATCATCGTGGTCCGCCACGAGGGCGACCTGATGAGCGTCTATACCAACCTGGGCGATGTCGCCGTCGCCAAGGGCGACAGCGTCAGCGCGGGACAATCCCTGGGCCAGGCGGGCGACGCGGGCTTCGTCCATTTCGAGATCCGCCGGGGGTTCGAAAGCGTCGACCCCGAGCGGTACCTGAACTGATCCCCGGACGGGGATCAGAGATGCGTCAGCCGCTCGTCCAGCGCCGTGGCGATCTCGCGCCGCACCACAGCACGCAGGTTGCCCGAAAAGCGGGCGCCCATCTCTCCCTCCAGCTCCTCGCGGATCATCTCCTGCAGGTGGGCGCGCATGGTCTTGTCGTCCATCATCTGCGCAACGGTCTGGGCGACGATCTGCGCGACCGGCAGATGCGGCAGCGCGGCGGCATCGTCCGCCTGCGGACGGTCAGGACCGTCGCCCGCGGGCGCATGGGCCTGCGGCGCAGGGACGACATCGGCGGCCGCTGATCCGCGGACCTGCGCAGGACCGACAGCCGCATCCTGTGCGGATGCCTGGGCGGGCATCGCCGGCGGCAGCAGGCGCCACAGCAACCAGTCGCCCCAGGCAGAGAGCAGCCGTGCGATGCGGGACCGGGGCGCCGCTGCGGCCAGGATGACCGCCGGTGCCACGGCAGGCCCCACGACCTCCTCGGTCAGGGCATCGGCGATGGGCGCCTCGACGACCGCGTCAGGCAGGGCCAGCGCCGCTGCCGTCCTGCCGCGGGCCTTGCCTGTCGCACGCCGGGGCCGCGACGGTGGGACGCCGTCGTCCGGCAGATCCGCGACCGCCCTGCGCAGATGCGGGGCCAGCTGGATGACCGAGGCCGTGCTGCCCGCCAGCATGCCTCGCGGGGTCGGATCCTGAGACAGGCGGTGCAGCATCGGGCGCGCGTCGCTGTGAATCACGGGCTGGCCGTCGATCATGTGCCGGATGCTTTGCATTTCGGCACGGATGCGGGCGATTTCCTGGGCGGCCTGCCCGATCGGCTGATCTTGGGTCAGGACCGGCAGGGTGACGACCTGAGCGGGCTGCGCCGGCGCGACCTTGCGGGTGCGCGCGCGGGCGGGCTTGGCCTCCGGGTCGGCCTTGGCGCGGGGGGCCTTGGCACGGGCAGGCTTGGTGGCGGGGGGGGCCGCATCGGCCTTGGCGCTGCGGCGGCGCGGTGCGTTGGGCGCCGCAGCGGCCTTGGCGGTGCTGCGCCGCGGTGCGGGGGTGTCGATCGCCGAATCCTCGACGGGGGTCATGCGGCGCGCCTCAGTCATGGCGCACCGCCGGGGCCGGATCAGTTCCGGCCGATGGCGCGCAGCACGCGGTCCAGGCTTTCGCCCTGCTTGCTGGTTGCGGGCGCGTCCCGCACAGCGTTGTAATATTGCGATGGGTCATAGGTGGGTATCCCCAGTTGCAGGTTTTCTACCGTCAACAGACCCATAGCAGCCAGAAGTTGATAATGAGCTAACTGCAGATTCGATTCCGCGGAAATACGGTCGGCCCGCGCCTCCAGCAGCGATTGTTCGGCGTCCAGCACGTCCAGCGTGGTTCGCGCACCCAGCAGCGCCTCCTCGCGGACGCCGTCATAGGCCTGCTGCGCGGCCGAGATCTGCTGGTTGATCGCGGTGATCTGCGCGCGGGCGACAGCGATGTTCGCCCAGGTCTCTCCGACCTGCTGGCTGATCTGGCGCGCGGTGTTCAGCAGCGCCGAACGGGCCTGGTCGCGCTGTGCCATCGCGCGGCGATGCGCGGCCGACAGGCGCCCGCCCGAATACAGGGTCTGGCTCAGCTCCAGCCCCACAGACGACGAATTGCGGCTGCCATAGCGGCCGCCCAGGCTCGCTTCGGGCGCACGGGTCACGCCGACGCTGGCCGTGCCCGACAGGGTCGGGTTGCGTTCGGCGGCGGCGGCGGCCACGCCGATCTCGGCCGCGGCGGCCTGGCGTTGCGACTGGCCGATGGCGGGGTGGGTGCGCTGTGCGATCTGGCGTGCCTCGTCCAGGGTGGCGGGCAGGTTGGGCAGCGGCGGCGGCGCGTCCAGGCGACCCGGCTGGCGGCCGGTCACGGCCAGATAGGCCTCGCGCGCGATCTCCAGCTGGCCGTTGGCGGCAGCCAGCGCGGCACGGGTCGCCGCCAGCTGCGCATCGGCCAGCGCCACGTCGGTCACCGTGATCTCGCCCACGTCGAATCGGTCCTGCGCGGCCTGGCGTTCGCTGGACAGGACGTCGACCGAGTTTTCCTGCAGCCCGACCTGCTGGATGGCCTCGCGCACGTCGAAATAGGCGACGGTCGCGGCCAGCAGGATGTCCTGTTCGACCCCCACCAGCGCCTGTCGCGTGGCCAGGACCTGTTCCTTGGCCCCGTCGATGGCCAGCTGCGAGCGTCCGAAATCATAAAGCGTCAGCTGCGCGCCAAGGGACAGCGAGGTCGACCGCACGGTCGTACCCCCCTCGGTCCGCGAGGCGGACTGGCGCGCGACCCATTCGACGACCGGGCGCAGGGCCGCGACGGAGGCCGCTACATCCTCGTCGGCGGCGCGCAGGACGGCGCGGTTCTGTTCGATCAGCGCCGAATGGCGATAGGCCGCCACCATGGTGTCGGCCAGCGATTCGGCGCGGGCGGGCAGTGCCGCGGCCAAGGCCAGCAGCGCCCCCCCCGCGAACCGCGCAAGCGGGGTCACAATGCGAACCCGCGTTGCAGGCCGAACCCGGGCAGCATCGGAGCCTTGGCGTTGAACGAATAACGCCAGCTGAGCTGGCCGTTCTGCCGGGTGCCGATCCGGGCGACGCCCAGCGCGCCCTCGACGAACAGGGCGGCGACGCGGCCGCCCTCGCGCAGCTGCTCGACGATGGCGGCGGGGATGTCCTGGACCGCGCCCTCGATCAGGATCACGTCATAGGGCCCCTGCTTGGGCGCGCCTTCGGTCAGCGGGGCGTGCAGGACGGCGACGTTGTCGATGCCCGCCTCCGACAGGCGCTGTTCGGCCTCGGAGGCCAGTTCCGCGTCGTCCTCGATCGCGACGACGGCCTCGGCCATGCGGGCCATGACGGCGGCGGAGTAGCCATAGCCGCAGGCCAGGTCCAGGACCAGCTCGTCGGGCTGGATGTCCAGCGCATCGACCATCTTGGCCAGGGTCCGCGGCTCCAGAAGGACGCGGCCGTGGCCGATGTCCAGGTTCTCGCCGGAATAGGCGACAGAGCGGCGGCTGGCGGGTACGAACTCCTCGCGCGGAATGGTCAGCATCGCGTCGATCACCGGGAACTTGGTGACGTCACTGGTGCGCACCTGCGTATCCACCATCGTCGTGCGGCGCGCGGCGAAATCGCTCATGTCGGGGAACCTCTGCTGGACCTGTTTGGCCGACTATTGCCATGTTTCCCGCAGTTGGGCAACGCAGGACATCGGCCCCGCGCTTCGCGTCTTGCAAGGGTCGCGGCAATCCGCTAGGACACGGCCACTCTCGACGGCGGCGGGTTGGCGGAGAGGTTACGCACCGGATTGCAAATCCGTGAAGACCGGTTCGATTCCGGTACCCGCCTCCACCTCATCCTGACCGAGGGGACCTTCCTGCATGATCTATGACGCCACGACCCGCATCGCCGAGGCCGCGCTGTGCCTGCGCGCGCGGTTGGGCGGATCGCGGGCGCTGCGCGAGCGTCTGGTCTGCACGGGCGCGCCCGGCCCCGCCGCGATCTGGCTGCATGCCGCATCCGTCGGAGAGCTGACCTCGGCCCGCGTGGTGATCGAGGCACTGGCCGCCCGCCACCTCCTGACGGTCACCACCAACAGCGAGACGGGCCGCGCACTGGCGCAGGACTGGGGCTTGGCCGCGCGGCTGGCGCCTCTGGATCTGCCCGGCGCGCTGGCCCGGTTCCTGGATGCCGCGCGCCCCACGCTGGCGATCACCGTCGAGGGAGAGTTCTGGCCGCTGCGGTCGCGCCTGCTGGCCGAACGCGGCATCCGCCAGGCGATGATTGGGGCGCGCATGTCGGAACGGTCGGCGGGCACCTGGGCGCGGTTTCCGCGCATCATCGAGCCGATGCTGGGACGCGTCGCGGCCCTGTCGGCGCAGGATCAAGGCAGCGAGGCGCGCCTTCTGAACCTGGGCCTGCCGCACCGCGCGCTGCTGCCGCGGCTGGACCTCAAGCTGCTGGCCCCTGCGGCGCAGCCCGTGCCCCCGGACAGCGCGGCCCGCGACCGGGTGATCCTGGCGGCATCGACGCATGAGGGCGAGGACGGCCCGGTGCTGGACGCCTTTGCCGCGCTGCGGGATGCCCGGCCCGACCTGCGCCTGATCCTGGCGCCGCGCCATCCCGACCGGGGCGATGCCATCGCGGCACTGATCGCGGCGCGCGGCCTGTCCTTCGCGCGCCGCAGCGCAGGCGCGGACGATGCGCCGACGGGCGGCGTGCTGTTGGCCGACACCCTGGGAGAGATGGCGCGCTGGTACGCGCGCGCCGGGATCTGCATCATCGGCGGCAGCCTGCAGGACCATGGCGGCCACACCCCGTGGGAGCCCGCGGCCCATGGCTGCGCGCTGATCCACGGGCCCCATGTCGGCAACTTCGTCGAGGCCTTCGATGCCCTGGACGGGCACGGCGCGGCGCGACCCGCGGGCGATCTGGCGGCGACCCTGTCGCGGCTGACCGACACGCCCGACGAGGCCCGTGCGATGGGCCTCGCGGCGCGGGCCGTGCTGGTGGATCGGGCGGGCGATCCTGCGGCGCTGATCGCGCGGCTGGACGATCTTGCACGCGCCCCCGGCGGACCCGATATAGGGATCATCTGACAGGAGTTGTTGCGATGATCCGCTATGCCTTGCGCTGCGACCAGGGGCATGATTTCGACGGCTGGTTCCGGTCCTCGGACGGGTTCGAGGCGATGCGCGATGCGGGTCAGGTCGGCTGCGCGGTCTGCGGCGCGACCAAGGTCGACCGGGCGCTGATGGCCCCGGCGGTCAGCGACAAGACCCTGACCGCGCCGCGCAACCCGGCCGAGGCCGCCTTGCAGGCGCTGCGCCGCAAGATCGAGACCAGCTCCGACTATGTCGGCCTGTCCTTCGCCGAGGAGGCCCGCGCGATGCACGAAGGCACGCGGCCCGCCCGCGCCATCCATGGAGAGGCCCGCCCCGAGGATGCGCGCAAGCTGATCGAGGACGGCGTTCCCGTGGCCCCTCTGCCCTTCGTCCCGCGTCCCAAGACGAACTAGCGCCGCCCCTTGCGGTTCGCGCGCACCGCCCCTAAAAGCCCCGCCGACGCACATCCTTTGGCTGGAGGCCCTTGATGCCGCTTCTGGTAATGAAATTCGGCGGCACCTCGGTGGCCGATCTGGACCGGATCAAGAACGCCGCCCGCAAGGTGCAGCGCGAGGTCGAGCGGGGCTATGACGTGATCGTCATCGTCAGCGCCATGTCCGGCAAGACGAACGAACTGGTCGGATGGGTCGAACAGACCTCTCCGCTGTTCGACGCGCGCGAATACGACGCGGTGGTCAGTTCCGGAGAGAACGTGACCGCGGGCCTGATGTCCCTGACCCTGCAGGAGATGGGCGTGCCTGCACGCAGCTGGCAGGGCTGGCAGGTGCCGATCAACACGACCGCCGCCTATTCGGCCGCGCGCTTCGTGGACATCCCGCGTAAGAACCTGGACCAGAAGTTCGCCGAAGGCTTCAAGGTCGCCGTGGTCGCGGGCTTTCAGGGCCTGTCGCCCGAAGGCCGCATCACCACGCTTGGCCGCGGCGGATCGGACACGACCGCGGTGGCGTTCGCCGCCGCCTTCGATGCGGAACGCTGCGACATCTATACCGACGTGGACGGGGTCTATACCACCGATCCGCGCATCACCTCGCGCGCGCGCAAGCTGCCCCGCATCGCCTTCGAGGAGATGCTGGAACTGGCATCCCTTGGCGCCAAGGTGCTGCAGACGCGGTCGGTCGAGCTTGCGATGCGCTACAAGGTGCGCCTGCGGGTGCTGTCCTCGTTCGAGGATACCGACGAAAATTCCGGCACGCTGATCTGCGATGAGGATGAAATCATGGAATCGAAAGTCGTCAACGGTGTCGCCTCGTCGCGCGACGAGGCCAAGATCACCCTGGTCACGGTCGAGGACCGTCCCGGCATCTCGGCCGCGATCTTCGCGCCGCTGGCCGATGCGGGCGTGAACGTCGACATGATCGTTCAGAACATCTCGGAAAAGGACTATGACGATCACCCGGGTTCGGTGACCGACATGACCTTTTCCGTGCCGATCAACCAGGTCGAGCGCGCCAAGCGTGCGATGGAGGAGGCCCGCCAGGCCGGCCACATCGCCTATGACGAACTGGTCGTCGATACCGAGGTCGCCAAGGTGTCCGTCGTGGGCATCGGCATGCGCAGCCATGCGGGGGTCGCCGCCCGCATGTTCAAGGCGCTGGCCGATGAAAACGTCAACATCAAGGTCATCTCCACCTCCGAGATCAAGATTTCGGTGCTGATCGATCGGAAATACATGGAACTGGCCGTGCAGGCGCTGCATGATGCCTTCGAACTGGAGAAGGCATAACGCCCTCTGGTTGGTTCCCCGGTCGGGGGCACGCGTAACGGCAGAAGGCGGGGCAGGCGATGCAGGATCGCACCGACAGCGACTCTCGCAAGCTGCTGAAGCGGCTCAAGGAAATCTTGGCCGCGGCGGGCGGTGGGCAGGATCGGCTTGACCAGATCACCCACCACATCGCCGATTCGATGGGCACCGAGGTCTGCTCGATCTATCTGTTCCGCGATGCCGACACGCTGGAACTGTGCGCGACCGAAGGGCTGCGCCCCGAGGCCGTCCACCAGACCCGGCTGCGCCTGGGCGAGGGTCTGGTCGGCCGCGTCGCCCGTACCGGGCGCAATGTGAACACCGCGAACGCCCCCGCCCAGCCCGGCTTCCGGTTCATGCCCGAGACCGGGGAGGAGGTCTTTCCCGCCTTCCTGGGCGTGCCGATCCAGCGGGTCGGGGAACGGCTTGGCGTGCTGGTCGTGCAATGCGCGACCGCCCGGCAGTTCTCCGAGGACGAGGTCTATGGCCTGGAGGTCGTGGCCATGGTCCTGGCCGAGATGACCGAACTGGGCGCGTTCCAGGGCAGCCAGTCCGACAGCCTGCCGCTGGCACACCGCTTTCCGCTTCTGGTGCGCGGCGCCACCGGGCAGGAGGGCGTGGCCGAGGGACGCGTCTGGCTGCACGAGGCGCGCGTGGTCATCGCCAACCCGGTCGGCGACGACCCCGACAAGGAGCTGGCCCGCCTGCACGAGGGCGTGGAGACCCTGCGCGAGACGGTCGACAGGATGCTGGGCGCGGTCGACATGGGCGACGGCGATCATGCCGCGGTCCTGGAGACCTATCGGATGTTTGCCCATTCGCGCAGCTGGCTGAAGCGCATGGAGGAGGACATCCGCCTTGGCCTTTCGGCCGAGGCCGCGGTGGAGAAGGAGCAGTCCGGCGCTCGCGCCCGGCTAGAGATGGCCGCCGACCCCTATCTGCGCGATCGCCTGCACGATCTGGACGACCTGTCCAACCGCTTGCTGCGCATCCTGACCGGACAGGGACACGACACCGGCGCCGAGATGCCCGAACGCCCGATCCTGGTCGCCCGCAACATCGGGCCGGCCGAGCTGCTGGAATACGGGCGTCGCCTGAAGGGCGTCGTGCTGGAGGAGGGATCGGTCGGCAGCCACGCGGCCATCGTCGCCCGCGCGCTGGCCATTCCGCTGGTCATCCACGCCACCCGCATCACCACCGAGGCGCTGAACGGCGACCCGATCCTGGTCGACGGCGATCAGGGCGTCGTCCACCTGCGCCCCGAGGAGACCGTCCACAAGGCGTTCCTGGACAAGATCGCCATGCAGGCCGAGGCGCAGGACCGCTATGCCGACCTGCGCGACCAGCCCGCCACGGGCACCTGCGGCACCACCATCCAGATGCTCATGAACGCGGGCCTGATGGCCGACCTGCCCTCGCTGGAGGGGTCGGGCGCCGAGGGGGTGGGCCTGTTCCGGACCGAACTGCAGTTCCTGGTCCGCAGCCACGTCCCCCGGCGCGCCGAGCTGGCCGGTCTGTATGCGCGCGTCATGGACAACGCCCAGGGCAAGCCGGTGATGTTCCGCACGCTGGACATCGGGTCGGACAAGGTTCTGCCCTACATGAAGCCGCAGGACGAACCGAACCCCGCGATGGGGTGGCGCGCGATCCGCGTGGGGCTGGACAAGCGCGGCGTGCTGCGGATGCAGCTGCAGGCCCTGATCCGCGCCAGCGTTGGCCGGCCCCTGCACGTCATGTTCCCCTTCATCGCGGACATCACGGAATACGAGGCCGCGCACCGCATCCTGATGCAGGAGATGGCGCGCGAACAGCGCCTGGGGCATTCCATGCCCAGCGACATCCGCGTCGGCGCCATGCTGGAGACGCCGTCGCTGGCCTTCGCACCCAAGCGGTTCTTCGAGATGTGCGACTTCATCTCGATCGGCGGCAACGACCTGAAGCAGTTCTTCTTTGCCGCCGACCGCGAGAACGAGCGGGTCCGCCGCCGCTATGACACGCTGAACGTGTCGTTCCTGTCGATGCTGCGCCAGATCATCGCGCGCTGCGCCGATGCCCGCGTGCCGCTGTCCTTTTGCGGCGAGGATGCCGGGCGGCCGGTCGAGGCGCTGGTCTTTGCGGCCCTGGGCATCCACCGCCTGTCGATGCGGCCGGCGTCGATCGGACCGGTCAAGCACCTCATCCGGCGCATCAGCATCGTCGAGCTGGCCCGCGTCATCGAGGAGGCCGAGGCCGAGGGCCTGACCAGCGTGCGCGGCCCCGTGACGGCCTGGCTGGCACGACAATGAACCGATAAGGCCGATTCCTGCTTGCCCGGCGGGCCCATATCGGCCGATAAGCGAGCAAACCGCCCGGCACGCTTGCTGCACTGCGGCGTGCCGCGTATATTCGCTTATCCTTGTCGAGACATCCCCGGATATGAAACGTCGTCAATTTCTCAATGCTGCCACCGCCCTGGCTGCCGGCGGATCGCTGATGGCGGTCCCGGCACAGGCCCAGGCGCCTGCCGAAGGCGTGGACCCCGCAGCCTTCGGGCCCCCTGCCCCGCAGCCCTTCGACTTTGAACAGGTCGCGACGCTGGCGCAGGAACGGTCCGCGCGCCTTTACGTCCAGCCGGTCGCGGAACTGGTCGGCAGCTTTGCCAACCTGGACTATGACCAGTATCGCGGCATCCGTTTCCGCCGCGACCAGGACCCGCTGGCGGGCAACGCGACCTTCCGGGTGGATCTGCTGTCGCCCGGTTCGATCTTCTATGAACCGGTGCAGATCAACCTGGTCCGCGACGGCGTCACCCGGCCGATCCCGTTCGACCCGGCGCTGCTGGAATTCGACGAACGCTATTTCCCCGACGGCCCGGACCTGAACACGATCGGCAACATGGGCTGGTCCGGGTTCCGGATGCGCACGCCGCTGAACCGCCCCGGCGTCATGGACGAGTTCATCGTCTTTCAGGGCGCCAGCTATTTCCGCGCGGTGGCGCGCGGCACGCTGTACGGCCTGTCGGCGCGTGGCCTGGCCATCAAGACCGGCAGCCCCGACGGCGAGGAATTCCCGCTGTTCACCGACTTCTGGATCGTCGAGCCCAAGCCCGGCGCCGAAAGCGTCCGCATCTATGCGATCCTGGACAGCAAGTCGGTCGCGGCAGCGTTCCAGTTCGACGTGACGCCCGGCGCGGTGACCATGGTGCGGACCCGCGTCGCGCTGTTCCCGCGCGTCGATCTGCGCGAGACGGGCCTGGCGCCGCTGACGTCGATGTTCTGGTTCAGCCCGGCCAGCCGACGGGTCGTCGACGACTATCGCCCCGCCTGCCACGACAGCGACGGGCTGCAGATGCAGACCGGTGCGGGCCAGTCGCTGTGGCGCGGGCTGATGTCGCCGCGCAACCTGCAGATCAGCAGTTTCGTCGACACCGATCCGCGCGGCTTTGGCCTGGTGCAGCGGCCCCGCGACTTCGAGACCTATCAGGATGCCGAGGCGATGTACCATCTGCGTCCCTCCGCCTGGATCGAGCCCGAGGGCGATTGGGGCGCGGGCGAGGTGCGCCTGATCGAGATCCCGGTCGAGAACGAGTTCAACGACAACATCGTCAGCTACTGGCTGCCCTCCGACACGATCCCCGGCGGAGAGCGGACCGAGTTCCGCTATCGACTCAGCTTTGCGGGTCTGCCGCCCAGCAACCTGCCGTTGGCCAAGGTCCGGCAGGTGCGGTCCGGCCGGTCGATCAATGTCGAGACGACGCGCAGCTATATCATCGATTTCGATCTTGGCATGTTCCGCGAGACGCTGCCCAACTACCAGGTCAGCGCGTCCGAGGGCCGGATCGCGCATGCCTACCTGAAACCGCTGCCGGAACAGGGCGTGCTGCGCCTGGCATTCGAATTCGAACCGGGGCGGACGCAGCTGTCCGAACTCAGCGCGCTGCTGACCGATCCCGACGGCCTCGCCCTCAGCGAGACCTGGCTGACGCGCTGGACGGCATGACCATGGATCATGACATGACGACGGCCGGTCGTTCCGACGCGCCGGCCGTGGCACCCGTTGTGCCGCCTCTGGCGCCGCTGACGATGCCCGTGCAGGATTTCGCGCGCCTTCCGCAGGCGGGGCCCGCGCGGCGCATGAACAGCCTTCGCGTCTGGCTGGCGCGGCTGATCGCCTTTGGCGGCACCGCGGTCCTGGCCGTCGTGGGCTTTTCGCAGATGCTGGCGGCCTTCGGCGCCGATCCCACGCCGATGCAGAT
Organism: Paracoccus sp. S4493; assembly: GCF_000967735.1. Taxonomy (NCBI): domain Bacteria; kingdom Pseudomonadati; phylum Pseudomonadota; class Alphaproteobacteria; order Rhodobacterales; family Paracoccaceae; genus Paracoccus; species Paracoccus sp. S4493. The sequence goes on along the minus strand of NZ_JXYF01000020.1, from coordinate 5,253 downwards.
CGCGCTGCTGGTGCTGTTCGTGCCGACCTTTGCCTGGGTGGGCTTTTCGTTCTGCGGGACGCTGGCCGGGTTCCTAGCCCCCCGCCTGACCACGCCGGATGGGCCGAACGATGCCCGCGTCGTCGTCGTCATGCCCATCTATCACGAGGATGTCGCGACCAGCACGGGCCTTTTGGTCGCCCTCGCCCGAGAGCTGGAGGCCGAGGGCATGGCCGACCGGACCGAAATCTTCGTGCTGTCGGACACCCGCGACCCCGCCATCGCCGTCAACGAGACGCTGGTGATCGACCGCGCCCGCGCCCTGTCGCCGCTGCCCCTGTGGTATCGCCGCCGCCTGTCCAACGACGATCGCAAGTCGGGCAACTTGGCGGAATTCGTGCGCCAATGGGGCGGACGCTATGACCAGATGGTCGTGCTGGACGCCGACAGCGTAATGTCGGGCGCCACCATCCGCGCATTGTCGGCGCGCATGTCGGCCGACCCCCAGGCCGGCCTGATCCAGACCATGCCCATGCTGGTCGGCGGAGAGACGATCTTTGCCCGCCTGACCCAGTTCGCGGGTCGCGTCTATGGCCCGATGATCGCGCGCGGCGTGGCCGCGTGGTCGGGCGATACCGGCAACTACTGGGGTCACAACGCGATCATCCGCGTCAGCGCCTTTGCCCAGGCCTGCGGCCTGCCCCGCCTGCCCGGCAATCCGCCCTTTGGTGGCACCATCCTCAGCCACGATTTCGTCGAAGCCGCCGCCCTGTGCCGGGCCGGATGGGCCGTGCGCCTGGATCATGACCTGCGCGGCAGCTATGAGGGATGCCCGCCCACGTTGCTGGACATGGCCGTGCGCGAACGCCGTTGGGCGCAGGGCAACCTGCAGCATTCCCGCCTGCTGGGGGTCAAGGGCCTGCGCGGTGTCAGCCGGGCGCACATGATCATCGGCATCATGGGCTTTCTGATGAGCCCGCTGTGGCTGGCCCTGATCCTGGTGGGTCTGGTCCTGTCGGCCACCGTGCTGCTGTCGACGCCGGAATATTTTCCCAACGCCTATCAGCTGTTCCCCGAATGGCCGGTCTTCGATAGCCGCCGGATGCTGTGGCTGTTCGCCATCGCCATGGGCCTGCTGCTTCTGCCCAAGTTCATCGCGACCTTCCGGGCCTGGGCGCGTCCCCTGGCGCGCAATTCCGGCGGCCGCGTACGCATCTTTGCCAGCGCCATCTTCGAGACGGTCCTGTCCGCGCTGATCGCGCCCGTGCAGATGCTGGTCCAGACCCGCCAGATCTTCGAGATCCTGTCGGGCCGCGACAGCGGCTGGAACGCCCAGACGCGCGCCGGGTCGATGCCGTCCTGGGGCGTGGTGCTGCGCCACCATTGGGCGCATGTCGTCCTGGGCCTGGGAACGCTGATCGTGCTGGCGACCTTCTCTCCTGCCCAGCTGATCTGGCTGTCGCCGATCCTGGCGGGGCTGATCCTGTCGCCTCTGACCTCGCGCCTGTCGGCCAGCCCGGTCTTCGGCCGGTGGGCACGTCTGCGCGGCCTGCTGGTCACCCCCGAAGAACGCGATCCCCCCGCCATCCTGACCGAGGCCGCGGCCATCAGCCGGTCCCTGCCCCAGGCCATGACCGGGCGCGACAGCCTGCTGCGGCTTGGGTCCGACGCGGACCTGCTGGCGCGCCATGTCGCGATGCTGGCCCCCCTGCCCGACGACCTGCCCCGCGCGGTCCGCCTGGCCCGGATCACCGCCGGCGCCAAGATCGAGCATGCCAGCGGACAGGTCGCCGCCCTTGACGACATGGATCGCACCGAAACGGATGCCATGCTGCTGGATCCGGCCCTCCTGACCCGGTGGAGCCGGTTGCCCGCATGAACCGTCTGATTGCGCTGGATATGCTGCGCGGCTACGCGCTGGTCAGTATCATGATCAACCACATGCCGATCTCGGTCCTGCGGGGGACGACGCTGCCGAACTTCTCGATCTTCGATGCGTCCGAGATGTTCGTGCTGCTGTCCGGCTTTCTGGTGGGCCTCGTCTGGCGCAGCGTCGAAACTCGCGAGGGACGCCGCATGGCCCAGCGCCGGTTCGCCCGCCGCGCGTTCGAGGTCTGGCGCGCCATGTTGATCGGCGCGGTGCTGATGGCGCTGCTGTCGGCGGCCCTGCTGGCGCTGGATCGTCCGCACACGGCGATCTGGAATCAGTACGCGATCTGGATCCTGGAGAACCCGTTGGGCTTCGTCGGCACGGTCGCCACCTTCTGGGTCCAGCCCAACATCATCGATGTGCTGGCCGTCTACGTGATCCTGATCACCCTTTCGGTGGTCGTGGTGCCGCTGATGCTGCGCTGGCCGCTGATCGTGGCGTTGGGGTCGGTCCTGCTGTGGTGGCACGCGCCCGAACTGAACGCGATGATCCCGAACCACCGGACCGAGAACGGCTTCCTGTTCAACCCGTTCGGCTGGCAGATGCTGTTCTATACAGGTACGGCGATCGGCCTCTATCGCCAGACGATCATGGCGGTGCTGTGGCCGTGGCGGCATGTGCTGACCGTGCTGGCGATCGGCATGTTCGCCTTCGGCAGCGCCATCGTCATCGGCGCCCGGATCGGAGAGCCCGCGCTGGCTTTCCGCCAAGCGCTGATGCAGGTCTATGGCACCATCGACAAATGGAGCCTGGACGGCACCCGCTATCTGGCGATCGTCGCCGCCGCGTGGCTGGTCTCGGTCCCCCTGGCACGGCCGATGGAATGGCTGGCGGCCACCCGCCCCGGCGTCGCATTGCAGCAGATCGGCAAGGGCGGACTGTTCGCCTTCGTGGCCTGCGTGCTGCTGTCGGTGCTGGGCGACGCGTTCCAGATGACCCCCGCGGACCAGCCCACGTGGCGGCGTCTTGCGGTCGATCTGTGGGCCTGCGTGGCGCTGTGGTGGGTGTCGGCCCTGTGGCTGGAGCACGGCGCCCCCTGGCAGCGTGCCCGCAAGGCACGACGGGCCTGAATCGAAAAGGCCGCCCGTGACGGGCGGCCTTCTTGCTGTCGCGCCGGCGGTTCAGCCCACCAGTGCGCAGGCGTTGCGCTGATGGCGTTCGGCCATCTTGCGCACCATCCTGTTCTGCGGAAGATCGCGTGCAGGAAGGGTCGCGCGACCCGCATCGACCAGATCCGGAAACAGGGTCAGCAGCTCCTGCCGTGCGGCCGGGCCGACCATGCGCAGGGCCTGCACGCCGGTATAGAGCGATTCGGTATCCGCCCCGTTGGACCGGATGACCTCGTGGCGGTCGAACATGATGTGGAAATATTCGACCTCGGCCAGATCGGTGGCCAGTTCGAACCCGTCCAGCGACAGCAGTTGCTTGGCGGCGACCAACACCTCGAACGTACCGAACATGCGCTGCGCGATCCGGGACCGCACCAGCACCCGATGCTGGGGAGAGACGATCAGATCCCGGGACGGTGTGTTGATGCCTAGGGCACCTGCCGCGATGCGGACCGGCGTCAGGCGCGGATTGCGCGCCAGCGCCACCGCGGACAGGCGCTGCGATCCCGTCCAGCGCAGCGGCTGCGCCCCGTTGTCGCGCGTCATGACCAGATCGCCCGGGCGAAGGGTCTGGACGGCCACCGGCCCATCCGGCGTGTCGATCAGGGTGCCAGCGGCAAAGCACACGATTTCGATATCGTCATCCGCCAGCACGAGCGTCCCGTCACCGCTGATCGTGGTGTTGATCACGGCGGTATCAAGCACCTGCTGGGTCAATCCTGTGACTTGCGGCAGCGCGGCACGCAGAGCCCCTGTCGGGTCCAGCCCTGCAATGGTTTGGTTCACCTCGTTGAGCGGAACCGTCACGGTCGTGTTCACACCAAGGACCCGAACAGTGAGGGTCGCCTGAAGGCGGTCTGCGGTCAGGGGCTGATCGCTGATGAAATACACGTTGCCGTCATTGTCGCGGAAATAGTCGACGTCCACTGGATTGACCTGCAGGCGGACGCCGTTGGTCAACGCACCCGACAGCTGACCGATATTGGCGGCCGCTGTCGACAGGACGCCGGACCCTAGATACGTGCCCGGCAGGGGCTCTCCATCGATGATCGGCGTCAGGAACTCACCGGCAGTAACGGTGTTCGGTCCGGTCTCATCGTCCTGGACGCGATAGCCGTCAAAGGACTGGCCGGCGCCGAAATCATTCAGCACGGAGGTGGGCGGCAGCGTCACCACCGGAGAGTCGACGGTTCCGGTAATGGTCGTGCCTTCAAGTTGGGTAAGGACGGGCATGGGCGTCTCCTTGGAACAGGGGCGTAAGAGGTCCGTCCCCGCAGAACAGCTCTGGGGGCCAATCAGGTAATCGGAATTGCCGGGGCGCCCGAAGGCACCCTTCAGGGGTCAGTAAGCGATCGGCCAGTGCGGGCACGGGGGATGGGGTCGGATGCCGTGTCGCATGGTCTGGCCTCGCTCCGATCGGGGCCCGTGCGCAAATACTGCAGGGGCCAAGTGCAGGACCGCGACGGCGACCCTGTTAATCTTCATTACCACATTATGTACGCGAAGATGCATGACCAAGAAAGAACCGAACGGTACGGTTCCAGTCGAGATGGGCTGCAACTCTAGCAATGATACGTTCCGAGCGAACGAAATCTGCCAAGGACACGTCGCCTCTCAGCAACGTGGATTATCGCTGAAACGGAGGTGAAACGTACCGAAATGTTTAGATAAAACAAATGCAGACAGTGCAGAAATTCTGAAAGCTGAGCAATTTAGGCTCTATACACTCTCAGGTTGTACGACCTGGAATCTCCGCAAGACGCTGTGCATCACTTTATCGTGATCACCTACTGAAGCAGCACATCAGATCATTGGACTTGCCCGGCTTTTGTAGAGAGCGCTTAGCTCACGTCCGAGGTCTTTCGCCCGAAGGCGGTGGGGCTTTGGAAGCCGAGCGATGAATGTCGCCTGACGGGGTTACTGAACCCGTCGATGTATCTGGCGACGGCTTTTTCAGTCTGCTGGTGGGATTGCCATTCGACCAGCCAAACCCGCTCGGACTTGAGGGTCTTGAAGAATATCTCGATCATCGCGTTGTCGTAACAGTTCCTGCGCCCGCTCATTGAGATCAGGATGCCGCGTTTGCAGCGAATGGTAGTCGACAGAGAAGAATCGTGATCCACGATCCGAATGATGAACATGCCCTAGGCCGGGGTTGCGATGTGAGGCGCTCCCCATTCCTTTGACAGGATCTGGCGCTTTTCAAGCTCTGATCTGCTCCTGCTGATCGGGTTG
>NZ_JXYF01000019.1:0-1671 GCF_000967735.1 Paracoccus sp. S4493 | reverse complement strand
ATCTTCACCGGGTCGATACAGGTTATGCGGGAGGGGCTGAGCACTGGCCTTGGCGCCGGGAGGCCCGGAAGCGGTCTCTCTGGGCCGTTATTCTCCGGACCTCATGACTGAGCCATTTTGGAGAATTGCTTGTAAGATTCTGACGTCGCGCTGTTTTTTCAAAGTTGTGCCGATCATTTGGACTCAGGTCGCGCTCTAATAGATGGACCATAAATCCAAAACTCAGGGCGGCATTGAGGCCGTTCTGTTGTTGAAATGTCGTTCGCAACCACCGCCACATGCCTCCCACGAGCAGCGAAATAATCGAAGAGAATCTTTGGGTCAAAGCTGTCTCCCGCCATAGCCAGCTCCACGCGAAGCGCGTTCGACAGTCCAGGATTTTGAAGACCCGAGTAGCGATATCAGAACCCCATTTGATCGGCCCTGTGTTCTTGCCTAGAAAACAAGGTATTCAAAATAGAAATCCAATAGAACAAAGCTTCTTGCGTCGTTTCTCTGACACCTTTCCCTGGTTGAAGCGCTTCCTCTGATCTGAGACCCATGAGCCCAAGCTGGAGTGTTCTGGGTGTTCAATGGGGACATTGCAGTTGCCATTCATGCTCTTGTAGGCTTTTAACTGTTGGAACTTTGCCTCCCACGCCTCTTCAAATCTGTCCCAGGCGAAGCCCAAATCATCCAGGCGCGACACAAGGTGACTGGGCAGACTACCCATTCTCCTCTTTCGCCGCTGAGTGCCAACCCAGTTCGCAAGTTCCGAATTACCGGTCAGCTTTCGCGGCACAATACATGTTCCGTGTATTTTCTGGTATTCAGCAAGCTCTAAGAACATTTTTTCCCAACGATCTCTACTTGGAGACCAATGGAAACCTACGGCTTCCAATCGCTTTACCTTGTCTTCCGGTAGAATGCCCTCCTTATAGTCAATGCGCTGCGTGTTCACCCAATAGCCGAGATGCCTATTCTCCTTCCAATGTCTCGGTACGTTGCAGTCCCCATGCTTCGATTTATAACGACAGAGTTCTGAGAACCTTGCCTCCCATATTTTGGACAAGACATCCCAAGCAAACCCCAAAGCCTCGAGGCGATCGATGCGGTCTTTCGGCAATTCACCCCGGTCGTAGGAGCGTCTCTGTCTAGCCACCCAAATCCCAAGAGATTTACGTGTCGAGCTGTTTTGGGGAACATCACAGTCGCCGTGCTCTTCTTTGTACTTGATTAGTTCCCCGTAACGTTCGTCCCAATTGTTGCCGAGGCGCTCGACTATAGAAGTAGAAACACCTTGCTTCAGCGCCGCCAAGGAAACCTGCGGTCCAAGAACTTCGAACTTTTCCCGCAAACGACTGTCGTCAAAAACGCCGGTCCTGCCTCGTTCGACACGCATCTCTTCGATGATGTCGGCCAGTTCAGCGTCCTGCTCCTGCATGGCCTGAAGGACATCCCATGCCTCGTTGAATCTGGTTCGTTCCAGTGCGTCCTCGACGCTTTCGCCGGCTTCGGTCTCCAGGAACAACGGCAGCAGCAGGTAGCCATATTTCTTGCCGGTCCCGTCCGACTTGCGCATCGCTCGACCGGCAGCCTGCACGATGTCCACCTTACTCTTGCGTGGCGACAGGAACGCCACCACGTCGACTGCGGGGACATCCACTCCTTCGGTAAGCGCGACGCGGCCCC